>CAMBNY010000025.1 GCA_945869165.1 Comamonas sp. lk
GTCAATTGCCTGGCCCCCACCGCCGCCACGCGCATGACCGCTGGGCTGATGCCCGAGCCAGTGCTGGCCGCCTTGCAGCCCGAGGCCGTGGTGCCGGCCATGCTGGTGCTGGTGGCACAAGACGCACCCACCCGCACGATTTTGTGCGCCGGTGCGGGCAGCGTCGAGGCGGCGCACATCACCCTGAGCGAGGGCAGCTGGATCGGTTTGGGCGAGGGCGCTGACGAGCGTTTGCAGGCGCAAATGCCTGAAGTGGTGGCGACTACCAAATTCCAAATTCCTGCCAGCGGCGCATCCCAAGGCGCACATGAAATAGGCCGCGCCGGACGGCATCTGCGTTAAGCGGCGCGCAAGCGCCATGCCTTAGCGCCAAATGAGGGCGCTTGCGCGCTTGTGCGCCAATTCCCTTGCGTCGCGCTCTTGCAATCGGGGCTGGTCACCCCAGCTAAACCTTACTGTGCTACCTTGGCAGGCCGTTGGGGGGCGCAGGGCCACCGCAACGCAGAGCCCCGGGAAACAGTGACTTATGGATCGCCAGACCGCAATGCGCCTGGCGATGACGCAGTGAATAGAGAATAGAAGGGCCGACTGGCATGAGTGAAAGCAATTGGGCCCTTGAAGGCTTCCCGGCGCAGCAACTGCTGGGTATCCGCCGAGGCATAGAAAAAGAAAGCCTGCGCTCGCTGCGCAGCGGCGCACTGGCAGCCACGCCACACCCGAAAGCGCTGGGCTCGGCCCTGACGCATCCGCATATCACCACCGACTTCAGTGAATCGCAGATCGAGCTCATCACCGGCGTCCACGCGGGTATCGAAGATTGCTTGGACGAACTGCGCCGCGTACAAAATTTCACGCTGGCATCTATGGGCGAGGAAATGCTGTGGGTCTCTAGCATGCCCTGCGGCTTGCCCGCCGATGACGCGATACCGCTGGGCCAGTACGGTAGCTCCAACGTGGGCCAGGCCAAAACCGTGTACCGCAGTGGCTTGGGTTATCGCTACGGGCGGCGTATGCAAACCATCTCGGGCATCCACTACAACTGGTCTTTGCCCGAGGTATCCAGCCAGGATTATTTCGCGCTGATCCGCAATTTCCGCCGCCATGCGTTTTTGCTCTTGTATTTGTTTGGTGCTTCGCCTGCGGTGTGCTCCACCTTCGTGCAGGGCCGCAGCCACTCTTTGCAAGAATTGCAGCCCGGCACCATGGGTCTGCCTTATGCCACCTCGCTGCGTATGGGGCGATTAGGCTACCAAAGTGATGCGCAAAGTGCGCTAGCTGTTAGCTACAACAGCCTAGAAGGCTATGCCGCCTCGCTGCACCAGGCGCTGACCGAACCTTATGCGCCCTATGTGGAAACTGGCGTGCGTAATGCCGATGGCAGCTTCAAGCAATTGGCTACCAGTTTGCTGCAAATTGAAAACGAGTTTTACGGCACCATCCGGCCCAAGCGCGTCATCTTCCAGGGCGAGCGTCCCTTGCACGCGCTGCGTGAGCGCGGCGTGGAATATGTCGAAGTGCGCCTGATGGACCTGGACCCCTTCGAGCCCGTGGGCATTCGCGCTTCTACCCTGCGTTTTTTGGATGTGTTTTTGCTGCACTGCCTGAGCCAAGCCAGCCCGGACGACACACCTGCCGAAATCGCCGCCATGGCGCGCAACCAACAATCGGTAGCCGAGCGGGGGCGTGAGCCCGGCCTGCAATTGCAGCGTGGCGAAGAAATGGTCGGCTTGGCCGATTGGGGACTGGATATCGTGGCCCAGTTGCGCCCCTTGGCCCAGGCGCTGGACCGGGCCCACGGTGGTAGCGCGTACGCGCAAGCGGTCGAGCTGGCGCAGCATGGCTTGACGCACCCGGAGAGTCTGCCTTCGGCGCGCGTGCTGCAGGCCATGCGCGAACAGCACGGCGGATCGTTTTCTGCGTTTGTGCGCAGCCTGTCGGAGCAAACCAAAGCGCAAGAACTGGCGCAGCCCTTGGCGGCGCACGAGCTGGCGCACTTCCAGCAACTGGCGCAAGCTTCGCTAGAGCGTCAGCGCGAAATCAAAGCGGCAGACACGCTGCCTTTTGACCGCTATTTGCAGCAATACCTGTCGGCTGAGCGTTTGGGGCGTCCGAAGGCATCGTAGATTACGGATTGCGGATGGGTTTAACGAGGCGATGCGTGACTGCCTGCCTGCCTGCATGGATCGCCGCGTCGCTTCGCTCCTCGCGATGACGGATGCGGCGCCACTGGTGCCCGTCGATTTGACACGAAGGGGGTCATTGCGAGGCCGCAGGCCGTGGCAATCCATGTCTCCATCTCCAAATCGACTGCAAGGCCGCCAGTCGTAGTCGTAGTCGTAATCGGCAAAGTACCGGACAATCGCGCATTCCCCTAGGCACAGAGAAAAAGAACATGGCGATACAGTGGTTTCCCGGGCATATGCACCTGACGCGCAAAGCCATTGGCGAACGCATTCGGGAGATTGACGTGGTGATCGAGCTGCTGGACGCGCGCCTGCCGGGCTCCAGTGCCAACCCGATGCTGGCCGAGCTCACGCGCGGTAAACCCGCGCTCAAGGTACTTAATAAGCAAGACCTGGCAGACCCAACCCGCACCGCTGAATGGCTGACCCATTACAACGCCATGCCCGGCGTGCGCGCGCTGCCGCTGGATGCGGGCATGACGACACCGGCGCGCGTCCTGGTCGAGGCCTGTCACCAACTCGCCCCCTTGCGCGGCGGCATGGCCAAACCCATGCGCGTGCTGATTTGCGGCATTCCTAACGTGGGCAAGTCCACGCTGATCAACACCCTCAAAGGCAAGCGCGCTGCCAAAACCGGCGACGAGGCCGGGGTTACCAAAGCCGAGCAGCGCATCACCATCGCCGATGATTTTTATCTTTATGACACGCCGGGCGTCTTGTGGCCGCGCATCATCGTGGCCAAAAGCGGCTACAACCTGGCCGCCAGCGGTGCCATAGGCCGCAATGCGTTTGATGACGAGGAGGTGGCGCTAGAGCTGCTGGACTACCTGCGCCAGCACTACCCACAGGCGCTGGCGGCGCGCTACGGCTTGGCCGATGTGGAGGCGCAGACCGACGAACAAGTACTTGAAGGCGTGGGCCGCAGGCGCGGCGCTTTGCAATCGGGTGGCCGGGTGAATTTACAAAAAGCGGCCGAAATCTCTATCCACGACTTTCGCAGCGGTGCCTTAGGCCGCACCAGCCTGGAAACCCCAGAAGAGTTTGCCCAATGGTTAGCCGCAGGTGAAAAGCTGGACGCCGAGCGCCAGGTCAAAAAAGACGCTATCGAACAAGCACGGCTGATCCGCCTGAAAAAAATCCCGCGCCCGGCGCGGGTGGATGAGCAGGACGAAGCGTCGGATTAAGGCCGTCGGCGTGGCTTGGCCAAGGTAGCGCTGGCGGACGCCTGGCGGCGCAGTCCGGCTGGACTGCCAGCGCCCCAATCGCCGAGACGAACCAAGTACCCGGCCTCAAAGCTTGGGGCCCGCGACCCGGCTTGCAGCGAAGCCTTACCGGCCAAGCGCGCTATAGTGAAGTCAAAATTTAAACTATACCGGGCGCTGGCCCCTCTGGCCCCGTATTCAAAAAGCGAGCACACCATGAAATTGACGCCCGAGCAATTAGCCCAGTTTGACCGTGATGGTTATCTCTTTTTCCCCAGCCAGTTTTCGCCCGAGGAAACTCAGGCCCTGCTGGACGCGGTACCCGAGTTGTACGCCAAGCGCGACGCCTTTAATGTGCGCGAAAAAGGGCGTGACTCGGTGCGTACCAACTTTGCGGCGCATATGGTTAGCAAGCCATTTGGCAAGCTCGGTCGCCATCCGCGCATGATCGAACCGGTGGAAATGCTGTTGGGCGAAAAGCTGTACATGCACCAGTTCAAGGTCAACGGCAAGATGGCTTTTGAGGGCGATGTCTGGCAATGGCACCAAGACTACGGCACTTGGCTCAACGACGACATGATGCCGACCGAGCGCGCGATGAACGTCGCGATTTTTCTGGACGATGTGAACGAGCACAACGGCCCCTTGATGTTTATCCCCGGCAGCCACAAGCGTGGCGTGGTTGCGGCCAAGCATGACTTGTCCACCACCAGTTACCCGCTGTGGACGGTGGACAATGAACTCATCACTTCGTTGGTGGAACGCGCTGGCGGCAAAAACGGCGGCATCGTTAGCCCCAAGGGCCCAGCCGGCTCCATGATTTTGTTCCACAGCTGCCTGGTCCACGCGTCCACGAGCAATCTCTCGCCCTGGAACCGCGTGGCGGTTTATCTGAGCTTGTGTGCGGTCAGCAACCACATCCGCCGCCACAAGCGCCCCGAATACATCGCGCACCGCGACTTCACTCCCATCGAATGCCTGCCCGACGATTGCCTGCTCAAAGATTACCCCGTCGATCTACCTTGGAAAGATGGCATGCCCGGTAGTGCGCTGCAAACTTCCACCGTGCCTTTTGACGAGCAGAAAGCCGCCGCATGAGCTTGTTTGCCAAACTTCAGCAACGCCAGGCCGAGGACCGCCCGATCCGCGTCGGCCTGATCGGCGCGGGCAAATTTGGCTCTATGTATTTGGCGCAAATTCCGCGCACACCCGGCGTACATTTGGTCGGCATTGCCGACTTGTCGCCCGATGGCGCGCGCGCCAACCTCAGTCGTGTCGGCTGGGAAGCACAGCGCATGCAGGCCGCGTCTTTGGATGCGGCCATCAAGGCGGGTACCACCCACATCGGTGAAGACTGGCGCGCACTGGTTTCGCACCCCGCCATTGACGTGATCGTTGAATGCACTGGCCATCCGATTGCAGCGGTGGACCATTGCCTCGAAGCCTTTGCGCATGGCAAGCATGTGGTCAACGTGACGGTCGAGGCCGATGCGTTTTGTGGCCCCTTGCTAGCGCATAAAGCTTCGCTAGCTGGCGTGGTGTATTCATTGGCCTTTGGCGACCAACCGGCCTTGATCTGCGATTTGGTGGACTGGGCGCGCACCTGCGGCTTTCCGGTGGTGGCGGCGGGGCGCGGCCACAAATGGCTGCCGCATTTCAACCAATCCACACCCGACACCGTGTGGGCCAACTATGGCCTCACGCCGGAGCAAGCTTTGCGCGGCGGGCTCAACCCGAAAATGTTTAATAGCTTTTTGGATGGTTCCAAGCCCTCTATCGAAAGCAGCGCGGTATCTAACGCTACCGGGCTGGGCGTGCCGTCCAACGGCTTGCTGTATCCACCCGCTAGCGTGGAAGACATTCCTTTTGTGACGCGGCCTATTGAAGAAGGCGGCGTGCTGGAGCGCAAAGGTATGGTCGAGGTGATCTCCTCCCTGGAAGCCAATGGCCGCAAGATCCCCTACGACATTCGCATGGGCGTGTGGGTGACGGTGGAGGCCGAGACCGACTACATCAAAAACTGCTTTGAAGAATACAACGCGCATACCGACCCCAGTGGCCGTTATTTCACGCTGTACAAGCGCTGGCACTTGATCGGCTTGGAAGTGGGTATGTCGGTCGCCAGCGTCGCGCTGCGCGGCGAGCCTACCGGCGTGGCCACTGGCTGGAATGCCGATGTGGTCGCCACTGCCAAGCGCGATTTGCAACCGGGCGAAATGCTGGACGGCGAGGGTGGTTACACCGTCTGGGGCAAATTGCTACCAGCAGAAACATCTCGCAAACTGGGTGGCTTGCCGCTGGGCTTGGCGCACAACATCAAACTGCTACGCCCGGTCCGCCAGGGCCAGTCTTTGTGCTGGGACGATGTCTCCATCGACACCAGCACCCGCGCCTACCAGCTACGCCGCGAAATGGAAAACCATTTTGCCGCGCCGCTGGCGAAAGCGGCTTAGGGTGCAGCGCCCAATCGTTGTCTAGTCATTGCCAGACCGTAGCAAGTGCATTGCGAGGCCGCAGGCCGTGGCAATCCATTGCTGTATGCGCAGATGGACTGCCGCGTGGCTAGCGCTCCTCGCAGAGACGGGTTTTTTAGCGCAGCCAATCCAGCAATAACTGGTTGACGGGTGTGGGCTGCTCGCGGTGCAAAAAGTGGCCGGCACCGGGCACTTCCAGGTAGGTATATCCGCCGGTGAAATACGCATCTTGTTGGCGCATCAGCTCGGCGCGCAGGTCTTGTGCGCCGCACAGGGCTAGCGTGGGTACGGTAATTGGGCGGGCCATCTGGGTGCGCAATTCACTTAGTGCAGGGTCGCCACGCGCTGGGTCAAACATGGCGCGGTAATAGCCCAGCGCCGCTTGCAGCACACCGCTCTGGCGCAAACAATCTTTCACGCTTTGGATGTGCTCCCGGTCCTGATAGCCCGGAGCGCACCACTCGCGCCACAGGTAATCGATAAAGGCCATGTCGTCGGCCAGCAGCGCTTTTTCAGGAAAGTCGGCCTGCTGAAAAAACCACCAATGAAACGAGCGCTGCACATGCTTGGGGTCTAGCAAATGCGACGCCACGATGGCCGGGTGCGGCACCGCCATGAGCACCGCCTTGCGCAGCAAATCCGGGCGCGCGGCGCACAGGGCGTAGCCGATGATGGCACCCCAGTCCTGACCCACAAAATACAGTGGCTCGCCGTCGCCCAAAGCCTCGATCAGGCAGGCCAGGTCTTGCACCAATGTGGCTTTGTCGTAAAAGCCGTGGGCCGGTACGGTGGTCGGGTGGTAGCCGCGCAAATAAGGCGCAATCGCACAAAAGCCCGCTTGCGCCAGCGCACCCATTTGGTACTGCCAAGTATGTGCCGTGTCTGGGAAACCGTGCAGCAGCAATACCTTGGGGCCGCTGCCCTTAGTCAGGCAATGAAACTCCAAACCATTGGCGTGAACTTGCTGCATGAACTACTTTCGAAAATGGTGGTGGCCAAGCGCATAGGCCGCCTGGTGCGGGCCCGGTGCAGAAAGCATAGCGGGCTTGCGGATGCGCGTGCTTGCGATGCTGTCGCAAGCATCTAGTTGCCCGCAGTGGTTTCGCCGATGGGTTTCAGGCGCCGTGCGGCTGCGGCTCTTGCGCTTCGATGGTTATCGCGTCCTGCCAAAGTCCACTCATGCCCAAGCCCAACAGGCCAATAGCCATGCCGATATGCAGCAAGTCGCCGGGCACCAAGGCGGGCACGACAGCCGCTTTGGCGGCAAACAGCAGCAGACCGGCCAACATCAGCGCTGTTGTCAGCGCCGTCGGCCACCGCCCACCGCCCACCGCGTGCCAGGCTGAACAACATCGCCACCACAGAGATGACTGTCAGCGCATCCACCACCACCCGCTTTTGCGCCACGCCCACCGCAAGCAAACCCAGCGCCGCCATGCCGATAAAAAAGATGGCTGCAAACTTGAGCTGCCTTGCGACGGCAGCATTCGGCCATAGGACGGACATGGCCAGCAGCGGAAAGGCAGCACAAGCGCCCAGCATGGAAACAAACTGGTGCCATTGGGGAATCGGGTATAGGCCCGAAAAACGCAGCACACCCAATACGGCGGCGATGCCTAGCGTTGCCGTTGCGATGCGTACGCCCAAAGGCACGCCGTCGCGGCTTAGTAGCCAGAGACACACCAGCGCCAGCAGTCCATCGGTATAGGCCAGGCTAGGCATGCGCGGCTTCCATCACGCGTGGCCGCTGCCACAACCAGCCGATGACCAGGTAGGCCAGTAAAGCCGCGGCTGAATAGCTTAGCGCTTTACCGGGAGCCAGATTTTTTGAAATAAGCAAAAAGTGCACTAGGACGGACATGCCCAGACCGCAGGCAAATACTCCCAGAGCGTGCATCCAACTCGGTGCAGGGGTGTCAAAGCGCTCGAATTTTTCGGGCACAAATTCCGGTGCCGGGGTGGCACCCGGCGGCAACCACGACGGCCCGGCAAACACGCACATCAGTTTGTTGCGCCAGCCGGTGGTGCTGCGGATTTGCTGCCACATAAGCGTGTAGTGGTAGACATTGCCCCAGATCGGGTTCCAGCTTTGCAGCGGCTTGCGCACGCCATAGACCACGGGCTCGTCCACGCGCTCGTCGGCGTAGGTGCCAAACATGCGGTCCCATACGCTAAAGATGCCGCCGTAGTTTTTATCCAGGCAATAGTCGTTTTGCCCGTGGTGCACTCGGTGGTTCGATGGGGTCACCATAAACCATTCCAGAAAACCCAAGCGTCCCACCAAGCGGGTGTGCACCCAGATTTGATAAACCAAATCAATAAAGCCCACCGTCAGGAATACCTTGAGTGGAAAACCCAGCAAGGCCAGCGGCACATAAAAAACCCATTTGAAATAAAAGCCGGTGGCCGACTGGCGCAGCGCGGTGGACAAATTAAATTCTTCGCTGCTGTGGTGAACCACATGCGCCGCCCAGAATATATTGACTTCGTGTCCGCTGCGGTGCACCCAATAATAGAAAAAGTCGTACAGCACCAGCGCCAGTATCCAGGTCAGCGGATTGCTGGTATCCCATTCGAAGGCGCCGTATTTATCCAAAATAACGGAATACATATAGACGCTGATACCTGCGCCCAGGGTGATTACGAATTGGCTGATCGTGCCAATATTGAGCGAAGTAATGGAGTCTTTAAGGCGATAGACCTGCAGGCCGCGCCGGTGGGCCACCCATAACTCGATACCTATCATTAACAGGGCAACCGGGATAACCAATACAAAAGGATTCATAGCAGTCTCTCTTTATTTATTTGCTCCGCCCCAGGCGACGGATTTCGCTGCGGAGCAGCGTGCCTTATCGTGTGGTCGGCCATTGAGCGTTTAGATAGGTCGGCAGATAATCTATTCAGAACTAAAACCTATGACGCTTTCGACCGATACCCTAGACACCGCCACCCTGGCCCATTTGCAAAGCTGGACCGGCAACACCGAGACCTTGCTGGACCAGGCCACTGCTGCGCCCGTGGGCGCGCTATCGGCCACGCTGGACCGGGATGACCCTGCGCCTGTGGCGGGCGATGCCTTACCGGCCTTGTGGCATTGGCTGTATTTTTTGCCGCAGCACCGCCAAAGCGCATTAGGGCCGGACGGCCATGCGCGGCGGGGCGGGTTTTTGCCACCCGTGCCGCTGCCCCGGCGCATGTGGGCTGGTGGGCGTTTGCGCTGGCAGGCGGCCAACCCGCTGCGTGTGGGCGATGCGCTGCGCCGCGCGTCCAGCATCGAATCGATTACGCACAAGCGCGGGCGCAGCGGCGACTTGCTGTTTGTGCTGGTGCGCCATGCTATTTCTAACGACGCCGGTCTGTGCCTGACCGAGGAACACGACATCGTGTACCGCGCCGCTGCGCAAGCGGGCGAGGCCGCACCTGCGCCCATTGCTGCCGACCAAAGCGCACCCTGGCAGCGCGAGGTGCGGGCCGATGCGGTGCTTTTGTTCCGCTACTCTGCGCTGACCTTTAACAGCCACCGCATCCACTATGACCGCAGCTACGTCACGCAAGCGGAGGGCTACCCCGGCCTGGTGGTACACGGCCCGCTGATTGCCACGCTGCTACTGGACCTGGTGCGCCGCCACCTGCCTTACGCCACTATTGCCCAATTTAGCTTCAAGGCCTTGCGCCCCACGTTTGATCAGCACCCGCTGCGCCTGCACGCCCAGCCCGCACCCGATGGGCGCAGTGTGCGCGTCTGGGCCTCGGACCACGAGGGCTGGTTGACCATGCAAGGCGATGTTGCGCTAAGCTGAAGTTTTGCAGCGCATCCAAGCCGGTCCCATACCATGCAAACGTCCAGCGACAACTACCAAGACATCCGCGACGCAGTGCGCGCCTTGTGCGCCCAGTTCCCCAATGCATACCACCGCAAGGTCGATGCCGCTCGCGCCTATCCGGAGGAGTTTGTCACCGCGCTCACCAGCGCGGGTTGGCTGGCCGCGCTGATTCCCACCGAATACGGCGGCGCCGGGCTGGGCCTGACCGAGGCCTCGGTGATCATGGAAGAGATCAACCGCAGCGGCGGCAATTGCGGCGCCTGCCACGGCCAGATGTACAACATGGGCACGCTGCTGCGCCACGGCTCTGCCGCGCAAAAAGCGTTTTACTTACCCAAAATCGCCAGCGGCCAATGGCGCTTGCAATCCATGGGCGTGACCGAGCCGGATACCGGCACCGACACCACCAAGATCAAAACCACCGCCGTTAAAAAAGGCGACCGGTATCTGATCAATGGCCAAAAAGTGTGGATCTCGCGCGTGCAGCATTCGGACTGGATGATTTTGCTGGCGCGCACCACGCCGCTGGCCGAGGTGCGTAAAAAATCCGAAGGCTTGTCTATCTTTATGGTGGACTTGCGTCTGGCCGAAAAAGCCGGCATGGCGGTGCGCCCGATTGCCAATATGGTGAACCACGAAACCAATGAGTTGTATTTTGAAAACCTCGAACTACCCATCGACAACCTCATAGGCCAGGAAGGGCAAGGCTTTAAATACATCTTGGATGGCCTGAACGCCGAGCGCGCCCTGATCGCCGCGGAATGCATTGGCGACGGGTACTGGTTTATCGACCGCATCACGCAGTACGCCAAGGAGCGCCACGTCTTTGGCCGCCCCATTGGGCAAAACCAGGGCGTGCAGTTTCCCATTGCCGATGCTTATATCGAAGTAGAAGCAGCCAACCTGATGCGCTACAAAGCTTGCGCCTTATTCGATGCACAGCAGCCCTGTGGGGCCGAGGCGAATATGGCCAAGTACCTGGCCGCCAAAGCCAGCTGGGAAGCGGCCAATGTGTGTTTGCAATACCACGGCGGTTTTGGCTTTGCCGCCGAATACGACATAGAACGCAAGTTCCGCGAAACCCGTCTGTATCAGGTGGCCCCCATCTCCACCAATATGATTTACGCCTACATCGCCGAGCACGTGCTGGGCCTGCCGCGTTCGTACTGAGGCCCAAGCATGATGCGCCCGCTCGATGGCATTACCGTAGTCTCGCTGGAGCATGCGATTGCAGCGCCGTTTTGTACGCGCCAGTTGGCAGATATGGGCGCGCGCGTAATCAAGGTGGAGCGGCCTGGCGCGGGGGACTTTGCACGCGCTTATGACAGCCGCGTGCAGGGCCAGTCTTCGCACTTTGTCTGGACCAACCGTTCTAAAGAAAGCCTGACGCTAGACCTGAAGCAGGCCGAGGCGCTGGCGGTGTTGCAAGAACTACTGAGCCAAGCCGATGTGCTGGTGCAAAACCTGGCGCCTGGCGCTGCGGCGCGCATGGGCCTGGGCTTTAACACGCTGAGCGCGCTGCACCCGCGCCTAATTGTGTGCGACATCTCCGGCTATGGCGCAGACGGGCCTTACCGCGATAAAAAAGCCTACGACTTGTTGATCCAAAGCGAAGCCGGTTTTCTGTCGGTCACCGGTACGCCGGACGTGCCGAGCAAAGCCGGTATATCGGTGGCCGACATCGCAGCGGGCATGTACGCGTACAGCCATGTGTTGTCGGCACTGCTGCTGCGCGGGCGCACTGGCAAGGGTTCGCATATCGATGTGTCCATGCTCGAAGCGCTGGGCGAGTGGATGGGTTTTCCGATGTACTACGCATCCGAAGGCGCGTCGCCACCGCCGCGCACGGCGGCTGCGCATGCCAGCATTTACCCCTACGGCCCTTTTGCCGTGGGTGATGGCAGCACCATCATGCTGGGCTTGCAAAACGAGCGCGAGTGGAAATCATTTTGCGAACAGGTCTTGCACAACGCTGCGCTCGCCACCGATCCGCGCTTTGACAGCAATGCCCGACGCAATGAAAAGCGCGATGCGCTGGAGGCCATCATCTTGCAATGCTTTGCTAGCTTGAATGCGGAGCAAGTCAGCGCCCGCCTGGATGCGGCACAGATTGCCAATGCCCGCCTGAACGACATGGCCGGCCTGTGGGCGCATCCGCAGCTACAAGCCCGCGCGCGCTGGCGCACCGTGGGCACACCGGCGGGCGCCATCAGCGCTTTGCTGCCGCCCGGGCGCAACGCTGCTTTTGACTACCGCATGGACCCGGTACCCGCCGTGGGGCAGCACACTGAGGCCATCTTGCGCGAACTGGGCCGCAGCGAGAGCGATATTGCCGCGCTGCGGGCAGCCGGGGTGGTTTAAGCGCCCCTGCTGCGTGCGGTTTACAGCGCAGCGAAAAAGACCCCAAGCGCAAGACGGCGGGCGGCGTAGCGCTGGTTGTGCGACAGAGCCGCTTAGTCTTTGGGCCGCGTCATTTCGGCCTTGCGCTCGGCCACCACTTGCTGCGAACTGGCGCGCTCGCCCACCAGTTTTATGTAGGGCTTGTAGTCCACACCGGCGGCTATTAGCAGGTCTTCGCCATAGGCCGCTTTGCTGGCCATGCCGATCAGCGGCAGGTTGCTAAAGGCCACGCAGTCGGCCAGGGTGAAGCTGTCTCCGCCCACATAGGGCGCGAACTTCACTAGGCGCTTGAAGGCCTCGATATTGCGCACCAACTGCTTGCGGGTTTTTTCTTTTTGCTCGTCGCTCACGCTGCCGCCGAAAAACACAGCGGGATATAAATCGCGCGCCACCAGCTCGAGGTGCAGGTTGATAAAAGTACACAGTTCGCGCACCTTGGCGGCGGCAAACGCGTCGGCGGGCACCAGCGGGTGCGCGGGGAATTGCGCCTCCAGGTAATCCAGAATCACTGCTGTCTCGCACAGCGGGCCCTGCGGCGTGCGGATAAAAGGAATCTTGCCCAGCGGCGAAGCCGCCAACACCGCCTCGTCTTGGCTGCGCGTCATGACGCGCTCTTCGGTGTAGGGGATTTGCTTTTCAAGCAAAACTTGCTTGACGACATTGAAATAATTAGAAACGGCAAAGCCGCACAGCGTGATCATGGGGAAAGTCTCCTTGGGAAATTAGCGCGCCAGTGTATCGGGCGGCCTTGCCCATAAAGCGCCCGGCCTGGCACCGGGGCGACAAATTAAGCGGCCAGCTTTTCGGCAGCCTTGGCCAGCCAGCCGTCTAGGTTGTCTAGTAGCGACGACTGGCTGAAAGAGCAACTCTCTTCGCTAAACAAAGCGCTGGACTCCAGCCGGTCGATCAGCCCCAGCCACACCTCGCCATAGCGCGGCGGCAGCGCCGCCAGCAATGCTTCTTGCGAGCGCGCCTGCGCGCAAAAGGCTTGCACCCCTAAAGCATCGGCGCGCAACTGGGCTAGGGCTTGGTGAATGGGGGCGAGGGCAGATGGGGCCATGGGACCGAGTTTATCGGCGCTAAGCTGCGATGTCTAAGCTTGGCTGTGCCGGGACCATCTCAATTGCCCGGCCTTCACCAGCATCCAAGCTTCCGACCCTAAAACGCCGACCCCGGCTCAAGCAGAAACGCCAGTTCCTCAGGCGTGGATTCGCGGCCCAGCAGCGCGTTGCGGTGGGGGTAGCGGCCAAAGCGCTCGATGATGGCTTGATGACGCTGCTCAAAGCGCAGGCTGTCTTCCATGCCCGGCTGCGCAAACAGCGTGAGGGCCTGCGCGTGGATCAGCGCGGACTCGCTGTGCATATAGGGCATGTAGGCAAAGCTGCGCTGCGCCAGCGGCAGGCTGCGGTCCTGCCCACTGGCCACCAGCGCTTGCGCCAACGCCAGGGCCAGCGCGTCCTGCGCAAAAGCGCGGGCCGTGTCGCGGTGCACATTGCGCGAGAACTGGTCCAGCACCAAGATCTCGGCCAAGCGCCCCTCGGGTGTGGCGCGCCAGGCAAACAACTCACATTTGGTGGCGGCCTCCAGTGTCGCGCCGAAGCGGGCGCGGATGGTTTCGTCTAGGGCGGGGTCTTTGGCGAAGTGTTGCTTGGGGGTGAGTTCGGTGAACCAGAAGTGGAGGCTGTCGTTTGGATTCATGGTGTGGCGGTTTCAAAGCTTAGATGCCTCAGCACCAAGGCCGAGCCTTCAAGCCGCCTGGCGCAACTCCATGGGCATCAGCCCCTCTTTTTTGGCATCCAGCAAGACGATCTCCACAATCGTTCCATCCTCGGCATAGCTGATGTTGGTGTGCCGGTCCTGGGAAACCTCACGCACGATGGCCTTGTCGGACATCCGAATGTGCAAGATGTCGTCCTTTTCAAAGTAGATGCTTTTCATGGCTGCGGCTCCCAATATTGCATAACGACCGAATCATTACTTCCCAAACGAATCCTTCAAGCCCACCGCAAAATTAAACACCGGCTTGCCCGCCGCATGGTCCACCCGGTCGGCCACAAAGTAGCCATGCCGTTCAAACTGAAACTTCTCATCCGGCTGCGCGTGGGCAAGCGAAGGCTCTACGATGGCGGTGACGGTTTTGAGGCTGCCGGGGTTGAGGCTTTCCAGGTAATCTTTACCGCCCGCGTCCGGCTGCGGGTCGAGGAAGAGGCGGTCGTACATGCGCACTTCGGCGGCCAGGCCGTCGTGGGCGCTGACCCAGGTGATGACGCCTTTGACCTTGACGCTGGACGAGCCCGGCGTGCCGCTCTTGGTATCGGGGATGAGGGTGGCATGCACTTCGGTGATGCGACCGTTGGCGTCTTTGGCCGCGCCGGTGCATTCGATGATGTAGCCGTATTTCAGCCGCACTTTGTTGCCGGGGAAGAGCCTGAAAAAGCCTTGCGGCGGCGTCTCTTCATAGTCGCTGCGCTCGATCCAGACTTCGCGGCCAATGACAAAGTTGCGCTGGCCGCGCTCGGGGTGGTGCGGGTGCACCGGCGCGCTGCACGCGTCCAGGGTGCCTGCGCCCATCACCTCGTCCCAGTTGGTCAGCACCAGCTTCACCGGGTCCAGCACCGCCATGGCGCGCGCCGCGCTGCCGTCCAAGGTTTCGCGCAGGCAGCCTTCCAGGGTGGAGTAGTCGATCCAGCTATCGCTTTTGGTTACGCCAATGCGTTCGGCAAAGAGTTGCAGGCTTTCGGGCGTGTAGCCGCGCCGGCGCAGGCCGACTATGGTGGGCATGCGCGGGTCGTCCCAGCCGCTCACTTTGCGTTCGTTGACCAGTGCGGCCAGTTTGCGTTTGCTGGTAATCACATAGGTGAGGTTCAGGCGCGCAAATTCGTATTGCTGGGGCAGAGGCTGGGCCAGCAGGTCGCCTTCGGCCAGGCGCAGCAGCACCCAGTCGTAAAACGGTCGCTGGTCTTCAAACTCCAGCGTGCAGATGCTGTGGGTAATTTGCTCTAGCGCGTCTTCCAGCGGGTGCGCGAAGGTGTACATCGGGTAGATGCACCAGGTGTCGCCGGTGTTGTGGTGCGTGGCGCGGCGGATGCGGTAGATAGCCGGGTCGCGCAAATTGATGTTGGGGCTGGCCATGTCGATCTTGGCGCGCAGCACCATGGAGCCATCTGCATGCAGGCCATCGCGCATTTCGCGAAAGCGGGACAGGTTTTCAGTGGGCGTGCGGCCTCTGAAGGGGCTGTTGACGCCGGGATTGCCAAAGTCGCCCCGGTTGGCGCGCATTTCATCGGGGCTTTGTTCGTCCACATAGGCGTGGCCGGCTTCGATTAAATATTCCGCAGCGCGGTACATAAACCCAAAATAGTCGCTTGCCTGAAAAAGGTGCGATGTGCCGTTGGCATCCCAGCCAAAGCCCAGCCAGCGCACCGCGTCCAGAATGGAATCGACGTATTCGGTGTCTTCTTTCTCCGGGTTGGTGTCGTCAAAGCGCATGTGGCACACGCCGCCATAGTCGCGCGCCAGCCCAAAGTTCAGGCAAATGCTTTTGGCGTGGCCCACATGCAAGTAGCCATTGGGCTCGGGGGGAAAGCGGGTGCGGATACGGGCCGGGTCTGGTGCGCCGGCGGCATGGTGGGCGGCGTCGCCGGGGCTGCCGGCCCAGCGGCGGCTGGCATAGGTGCCCCGCGCCAGGTCTGCGTCAATGATCTGGCGCAGAAAGTTACTCGGTTTGTTGCTATCGGCTTCGGAGGCGGTGTGGGGCACGGTCATGCGGGGATTTTAGGCGTGGTGCTTGGGCTTAAAAACTCTAGTCATTGGGCCCAAAGGAACTGACTCAAATACCGCCCGCCAGTGAAAGTGCGTTTTTTGCGGACGCGAACTGCTTGTCTGAGCTGAGGTGCCCCAGAAATTTGGCAGTGCGACAATCCCCCCGCCCCCTGTGGCCTATGAAATTTTTGAAAATGGTGCGGTATGGAATTGGACAGTGTGCTTTTGCTCAAAGCGGCGGTGATGGGGATCGTGGAGGGGCTGACCGAGTTTTTACCGATTTCATCGACCGGGCATTTGATACTGGCGGGCGCGCTGCTGGGCTTTGACGACGAGAAGGCTAAGGTCTTTGATATCGCCATACAGACCGGGGCGATATTTGCAGTGATTTTGGTGTACTGGGACAAGATTAAATCCACCGTGCTGGCCTTGCCTACGCAGAGCAGGGCGCAGGCTTTTGCTATGAATGTGCTTATTGCATTTTTGCCCGCCGTGGTGCTGGGCTTGTTGTTTGGCAAGGTGGTTAAGGAGCATTTGTTTACGCCGCTCATTGTGGCCAGCACCTTTATCGCGGGCGGCTTGATTATTTTGTGGGCCGAGCGGCGGCAGGCCGCTGCCGAAAATGTGCAGACCGGCTACTTTGCCCGCGTGGGCGATGTCGATGACATGACCATGTGGGACGCCCTTAAGGTAGGCCTGGTGCAATGCCTCGCCATGGTGCCGGGCACTAGCCGTAGCGGCGCCACCATCATCGGCGGCATGCTGCTGGGCATGTCGCGCAAAGCGGCCACCGATTTTTCGTTTTTTCTGGCCATCCCCACGCTGATTGGCGCGGGCGCTTACAGCTTATACAAAGAGCGCGCTTTGCTCAGCCTGGCCGATGCGCCAATCTTTGCTGTGGGCCTTGTGTTTTCTTTTATCAGCGCCTGGGCCTGCGTGCGCTGGCTCTTGCGCTTCGTAGCCACGCACAGCTTTGTGGGCTTTGCGTATTACCGCATCGCCTTTGGCATAGTGGTGCTGGCTACCGACTGGAGCGGCCTGGTGGTTTGGAAGGCTTAAGCGCCCATATTGCGCAGCGAGGTTTCGATGGCCGCAGCCGTGGCCATCGGTTTTTCCATGGGGAATAAATGCGTGCCGTCGAGCATGATGATGCGCCCGCGGGTGACCTTTTCGGTCATGCCCATGCCCACGCGCTTCATTTCCCAGGACTGGCGACCGCCGATAAAACTCACCGGGCATTTCAGCGGATTGCGCCTGAGTAGGCGGTCCAGGTTGTCGGGTATGGTGTTGTAGATATTGGTTTCGATTTCCCGGTCAAACGCCAGCACGCGCTTGCCTTCGCGATCAACTGTGCCGTGGGCGATGTAGTCCTGCAGCACCGCGTCATCCCACTTGGCAAATGCGCGTTTATGCTTGAAGTGTTCGTAGGCGGCTACTTCGCTAGGCCAGCTATTGCGCCGCTTGTGGCTGACGGCTGCGGGCGATAGCGAGCCGACTAATTGTGCGCCTTTGATCACGCCCAGCGCCATAGAGCGCCAGCCGCCCAAAATGGGCGCGTCAATCAGCAACACGCCTTTGGCCAAACCGGGATTACGCGCGGCCGCCATCAGGCTGAGAAAGCCACCTAGCGAATGGCCTGCCAGCCACACCGGCCCGCCCGCCTTCTCGGCCTGCGCCAGGGCGAAGTCGGCCACTTGCTGGGTCAAATGCTTCCAGTTATTGCTGACCGGGTACTGCGGGTCATGCCCTAGTTTTTCGATGGTTTGCACCGCAAAGCCGCGCGTGCGCAAATGCGCAAACAAAACGCTGTAGGTGCTGGCCGGAAAGCTATTGGCGTGGGAAAAAACGAGTGGAGTGGAATGCATGGAGTTGGTGGAGGGGAAGGCCTTGCGTTTGCGAAGCGCCCGAAGTCCGAAAGTGCTTGATTATCCGGGTCCGGCCAAAAGGAGGTCTGCGCTGGGATTTACACGCGCAATATTGAACTTGATGCAAGTGCCTGCCTAACTTGATGCAAACGACCAAGGTGCACGTTTTTGGCAAGGGCCAAAGTGTCTGGTCGACGGGTAGTACGGCGCAATCGCACACTAGAATCAGGCGCACGCTACTTTTTGCAATAGGTGATTGCAAAAATCCCCATCTCAAAGCGCATGGCATCAAGCGCATTGCTTTGGCCTCACGGAGTTACTTTTCATGTCAGATGGTCAACCCACCGGCCCGTCGCCGCAAAGCGCACCGCTTGCGCCTGAGCCCGAGTATCGCGCGGGCTCGGCAATGGATGTTGAAGCCGAACTAGCAGACCCCACGCCGCTGATGGCGCCAAGCTTTGGCGCCACGATGGCTTCGCCTTCCAGCCACCAAAATCTGGCGCAGAAAATGCAGGTTTTTTTGACGCGCACCGACATCCAGCAAAGCCGCAAAAATCGCTTTTATTTGCAGCAGGTGTTTGAACTGCTCAGCGAACTGGACCAACACAACGCGCGACGCGGCCAATTGCAGACGTCTTTGCAGGAAACCGACGCGCATATCCAGCGCATCCGCCACAGCCTGGTGGAGATTGCGGGCGAATCGGTGGAGGCCGAGAACGAAGCCCTGGCAATAGCCCAGGCGCGGGCCCATTTGGCCGGCCTATTGCGCGACAAGATCGTGCAAGAGTTTGAATGAGGGCAGGTCCTATGCGTTTTATCGCTACTTTTTGGGCTGCCGTGCTTAACCTGTTGTTGCTGGTGGTCGCGCTGGCCCTGCACCCGCAATCGCTTGAAGGGTTTCATTGGATGCGCGAATTGCCTTGGCCTTGGTTTGGTACTGAACTGCTCAGTGTGTTCGATATGCAAACAGTAGATGCTGGCGCGCTATGGGCCTTGTGGATCTGCGTGAGTGGCGTTTTGCTAGTGGGCTCTACCGTGGCGTACGGGGCATCAGGCTTGGCTGCCAAAGCAGACGCCCCTCGCCTTGCGCCTGAGCCGCAGGTCGCGGCCTTGTTCAGCGATTTGTCCAATGGCATGGCGGGTTTGGGTGGTTTTGGCAAGCCGGATTTGCCTGACCTAGGCGTCGCTCCAAGCGTCTCACCGCAATCGCCCTTAGCGGATGTAGTGGATACCGAACGCGATGGTCCCTTATCTTCTGTTCAGCAACCAGCCGCCAGTGCGCCTGACATCGCAGCCTCTTTGCAGCAAATCGACCCGCAGTTAAGCGCCAGTTACGACGCCTTGTTGCGCGAACTCCAATCCCCCCGGTCACGTTAATTTAATTTTGGGGTGCCCTGAACCCCCGGCAAACAACAGCCAGTTTGTTGCCATCGGGGTCGCGGACATAGGCGGCGTAAAAGTCGGGGTTGTAGTGGGTGCGCAGGCCGGGCGGGCCTTCGCAGCTTCCCCCGTACGCCAGAGCCGCCGCATGGAAGGCATCCACCTGCGCCCACGAACCCGCTTTGAAGGCAACCATCACGCCATTGCCAAAAGTGGCTGCTTGCCCATTAAAAGGCTTGCCTAGCCATAGTGCGATTTCGTGTACGCCTAGGTCGCGATAGCTGCCCCAACCGGCCAGGCCGTCCCCATCGTCCTCGCCGGGTGTATGGCAGCGCTGATGCCCCAATGCGGCCATGACCGGGTCGTAAAAGCGCACCGAGCGAGCCAGGTCGTTGGTGCCCAAACAAACGTAGGTAAACATCGCGCTCCTTCAGTGAATTCAATGGTGGTAGAAATGGGTACGGACCCCCATTAAAGTGCCTTGAGTTGGTAGATGGCGTCCATGGCTTCGCGGGGGCTCATGGTATCGGGGTTGAGGGAGGCAACATAGGCTTCTAGCGGGCCGGGTGCGGTGGCGGCTATCGCGGGGGCCGGGGCGAATAAATCGACTTGGGCTTGGGCGCTGTTGGCTTGTTGTTCCAGGGCCTCCAGGGTGTGGCGGGCTTGGTTGAGCACGGCTGCCGGGATGCCGGCAAGACGCGCTACTTGGATTCCGTAACTACGGCTGGCGGGCCCCGGTTCGATGGCGTGCAAAAACACAATATCGCGGCCTGATTCGGCGGCGCTGACGTGCACATTGACCGCGCCTCGGTGCGCCGCCGGAAACTCGGTCAGCTCAAAATAATGGGTGGCAAACAGCGTAAAGGCCTGTGTCTTGTCATGCAACTGCCCGGCAATCGCGCCAGCCAGCGCAAGCCCGTCAAAGGTGGAAGTGCCGCGACCGATCTCATCCATCAACACCAGCGATTGCGGCGTGGCACTGTGCAAAATTTGCGCCGCTTCCACCATCTCCAACATGAAGGTCGATTGCGCATTGGCCAGGTCGTCGGCCGCACCTATGCGGGTGTGAATCGCGTCCACCGGCCCGAGTCGACAGGCCTTGGCCGGCACATACGAGCCCATGGAGGCCAGCAGCACAATAAGTGCTACCTGGCGCATATAGGTCGATTTACCGCCCATGTTCGGCCCGGTGATGATTTGCATGCGCTGGCGTGGGCCTAGCAGCGTGTCATTGGCGATGAAGTTGCCGCTGCTTAGCTCGGCCAAGCGCGCCTGCACCACCGGGTGGCGGCCTTGCAAGATTTCGATGCACGGATGCTCCACAAACTCGGGCGCGCACCAGCCCAGCGTGAGGGCGCGTTCGGCCAGCGCGCACAGCGCATCGAGCGCCGCCAGTGCGCGCGCCAGGCGGGTGAGCGATGGCACAAAAGCCTGCAATTGATCTAGCAATTGTTCAAACAAAAACTTCTCACGCGCCAGGGCACGCTCCTGTGCACTTAAGGCTTTGTCTTCAAAGGCTTTGAGCTCGGGCGTGATGAAGCGCTCGGCGTTTTTGAGGGTCTGGCGCCGCCGGTAGTCGTCCGGCACTTTGCTGCTTTGACCTTGGCTGACCTCGATATAAAAACCATGCACTTTATTGAACTGCACACGCAAATTGGTAATCCCGGTGCGTGCGCGCTCGCGCACTTCCAGGTCAAGCAAAAACGCATCGCAATTGCTCTGTATGGCACGCAATTCGTCCAGGTCTGCGTCATAGCCGTTGGCGATCACGCCGCCGTCGCGCACCATGGCAGCGGGCTCGGGCGCGATCGCTGCTTGCAAGAGATGGGCGCATTCTGGAGGGGCCAGCAAGTCTTGCGCAATACGGCCCAACAAGCCTTGTTGGGCGTGCAACTGATCGGCCAGCAATCCGCTCTTGTGCAAGGTGTTGACCAGGCCCAAAAGCTCGCGTGGACGCACCTGGCGCAGGCTTAGGCGGGCGGCAATGCGCTCTACATCGGCACTGCCTTTGATATAGCTGCGCAGCAGCGGCCCCAGCGCTTGCGCCTGGCCCTGCATCTGGTGCAGCGCGCTAATGGCAGCCAAACGGGCGCGCGCCTGGCTGCGCTCGCGCAATGGCCCCAGCAACCAAGACTTCAGCATGCGGCTGCCCATGCCGGTCATGCAGGTGTCGAGCAATGAAAACAGCGTGGGTGCCTCTTCGCCGCGCAGGGTTTGGGTCAGCTCTAAATTGCGCCGCGTGCTGGCAGGCAGGTCGATACGCTCGCCATCGCGCTGCACCTCCAGGCCGTTGATATGCGCGAGCGCCCGGCCTTGGGTGTGTTCGGCATAAGCCAGCAGTGCACCGGCTGCGGCGTGGGCCAAGGGCAGTTCTTGGGCATTCCAACTGGCCAGGCTGGCCGCTTGCAACACTTCCAATAATTTGCGCTGGCCCAGCGCGCCGTCAAATTGCCATTCGGGCCGCGCCGTCAGCGACAAGCTGCCATGAAAACGCAGTTGCTTGAGTCGCTCCTCCACACTGCGCGTGACGCCGCTGCTATAGGCCAATTCGCTGGGTCCAATGCGCTGCACCCAATCGGCCACCGCATCGGTATTGCATTCGGCCAAATGCACCAGGCCTTGGGTGACGCTTAGCCAAGCCAGGCCGCAGCGGTTGCGCGGGCCTTGGTGCAGCGCCATCAGCATGGACTCGGACTTATCGCTCAGCAGTTCGGCATCGGTCAGCGTGCCGGGCGTCACCACCCGTACCACTTTGCGCTCCACCGGCCCTTTGCCGCCCACTTCGCCCACTTGCTCGCAAATCGCCACCGATTCGCCCTGGCGGATCAGCTTGGCCAAATAGCCCTCGACCGCATGAAAAGGCACTCCGGCCATGGGAATGGGCTGTCCGCCGCTTTGGCCGCGGTGCGTGAGCGTGATGTCCAGCAAGCGCGCCGCTTTTTCGGCATCGGCAAAAAACATCTCGTAAAAATCACCCATGCGGTAGAACAGCAGCGTGTCCGGGTAATCCGCCTTGAGGCCCAGGTACTGGGTCATCATCGGGGTGTGCTGGGTGTCGGGTTCGCGCATCGGGGGAAGTCTAGCAAGTGTTCCCACTGCTACCGACCTAAGCCAAGCGCGGGGCTTCAAGCAAAATCGCCCCATGCTTGACTCCAACCTGCCGCACCCCGTCGAATCATCCCATTGGCACCCGGTGGCGGCCTTGGCTGATATGCAGGCCCAGCCGCTGGCGGTGCAATTGCTAGACCAAAGCCTGGTCTTGTGGCGTGACGAGGCCGGAGATGTCCATGCCTGGGCCGACCAGTGCCCGCACCGCGGAGCGCGGCTTTCCTTGGGGCGGGTGTGCGCGGGGCGGCTGGAGTGTCCCTACCACGGCTGGCAGTTTGCGCCTTCGGGGCAATGTGTGCATGTACCGGCGCTGCCGGACTTTGTGCCGCCCAAGGGCCATGCGGCGCGGGTGTTTGCGGTGCAGGTGTGGTGTGAATTGGTTTGGGTTTGCTTGGAACCCGGCTTGCCCGACGGCCTGGCTGTCCAGGCATTGCCGCAGTTTGAAGCCGAGGCCGATGACCGACTGCGCAAGCTCAATTGCGGCCCCTACGATGTCGCAACCAGCGCGCCACGCATTGTGGAAAACTTCCTGGACATGGCGCACTTTGGCTTTGTGCACGAAGGCTGGCTGGGCGCCCGCGATACGCCCGAAATTCCCGACTACCAGGTAGAGCCCACCCCCACCGGCCTGGTGGCCAGCGGCTGCAAGGCTTGGCAGCCCCAGTCCAATCTGCACAGCACGCGTGGCGCGCTGGTGGAATACCGCTACGAGGTAAGCGGCCCTTACACAGCCGTGCTGACCAAGGTGCCCGAGGCCGGGAGCACGGCGGTGCAGGGCTGGCGCGAGTCAATAGCCTTGTTTATTTGTCCCATGGGTCCGGAGCGCAGCCGGGTCTGGTTCCGCCTGGCCGTAGCCGACTTTGCGACCGATGCGGCCCAGTTACAGGCCTTTCAGCACACCATCTTTACCCAAGACCAGCCGGTGCTGGAGTCGCAGCGCCCGGCTTGTTTGCCGCTGGATGTGCGCGCCGAAGCCCACACGGCAGCGGACAAGGCTTCGGCGGCTTACCGGCGCTTTTTGCGCGATGCAGGCATCCTTTTTGGCACCTGCTAGGCAAACTACCTTGTGGCACTAGGCCAGTGTCGGGTAACCCTGTGCCAAGGCGGTTTGCTCCATCTCCAGGCAGCGCTGGTACACCGACAGCGCGGGGCTTTCGTAGCCAGTGATGAGTAAGGCTTCCAGAGAGGCCTGCGCTGCTGGGCTTTGAAGCAAGTCGCCCAAAGCGTTTTGCAGTGCCGCGACTACATGCTTTTGCGCGCCCAAGGCGCAGATCAGCGGCAAGCCGGGGTAGGGGGCGCTGTAGCCTATGGCCTTTAGGCCTTGAGCGGCTTGCGGCGCGGTTCTTTGCAAGAGCGCCCAGGTAACGCAATCGATAGCCGCCAGGTCGGCCCGTGCTTGGCGCACGGCATCGATGCTTTGCCTATGGCCGCCGGTTTCCAGAGTGCCCCCGAAGAATGCACGGCCTTGCGCCAAGGGGGCCACCAGGGCGCGCAAAGCGTTGTAGCCCGATTGCGAATCGCTGCTGTTAAAGGCCACACTCAGGCCCCGAAAATCTTGTAGGGCAAGGTGTGCGTGTTCTTCCCGGGCAATCAACACGCTGCGGCAGTCCAGGCCCTCGCAGCCCGGCGCTGCATAGCGAAAGCAACCCAGCAACTGTACTTGGCTCTGCAAGGCATGCGTCAAAGGGTAGCCGCACGTTTGGCTGAGCAGCAGGTCCGGCGACAGCCAATGCGCATGTAAATCTTGTGGCCAAACAATCGCCTCGGGCAGACCCTGCATACCCTGCGCACGCAAAGCCTCGCGCAAATGCATCCAAAGGTCTTGCACCGCATCGGGCGCGCCCAGGTACATGGGCAGTGCCACTTGCGAAGCGCTCATGCCAGATGCCGGTAGCTGGCGTCTAAGTGGCGGGTTTGTTGCCCCGGCGTATCCAGCGGGCGTACTGCGTGGCGGACAAAAAATCTGCCATAGCCTTGTAACAAATAGCCGCCGTTGCGCTGCAGAAAAAAGTCGCGGTGCGCGCGGTAGAGCACCGGAAGGCGGTACCAGGCCAGCTTGGGTTGGGCATGGTGCACGGCGTGGTAGTTGTTGTTGAGATAGAGCAAGCACCCCAGCCAGCCCGCTTCGTTGATGACGATACGGTGTTGCGGGTCCGCAGCAGGCCGGTGCTCATAAAACGAACGCATAAAGGCCAGGCCCAAACAGGGGTAGCTCAGCGCCAGATACAGCCCAGGGCTGATACCGGCATAGCTTTGCAGCGCCCACAGCATCAGCACCAAGAGCAGCGCATGTTGTATCCAAGTCCAGCGTAAGCGCGCACTCTCCCAATACGCTTTCGATAGCAGCGGGTGTAGCAAATGAAAAATCGCAAACGCGGGAGTTATGGCAAAACGGCCCAGTGCAGTGCGTTGCGCCCGCAGCAAAAAGCGCAGTGGCGCGCTGCGGCTGGCAAAGTCCTCCGGGTCTAGGTAATTGCTCTCCGGGTCCTGGCCGGGGTAGGTGAGCACTTCGTCGCGGTGGTGCGCCAAATGGCTGCTGCGGTAAATATCAAAGGGGTACCACACCGCGATGGGCAGCAGGCCCAAAGCGCGGTTGAGCCAGGCGTACTGCGTCGGATGGCCGTGCACCAGCTCGTGCTGCAAGCTCATATACCAGGCCGCCAGCACCACTATCAGCACCAAGGCCCACATTGAGGAATCTGCGCGGTACCAACTGAGGGCGCCCAACCATCCGCCATAAATCGCCAGACACACCAGCCAGGTCGGCCATTCCACGCCCGCATCGGCATGCGGGTCGTAATCGGGCGGGGCCAAGGGGGCGGATGCGGTGGCTGCGGGCATGGGCGTTATCAGGGACAGTGGGGAAGCTTGTGTGGCAGGAAAGCGGGCGGGAAGCATGGCGAGCACCGAGTGCTGAGGCTGCATGCCGCCAAAGCCCAAAGACCCAATTGTAAAATCGCACGCTTTCGTCCCCGGGTCCGGCGGGGATGTTCTTGTTGTAACCCCGGGCCATGTAGAGGGCTACCATGTATAAAAACCTCGCTGCAATCGTGTGCGCTTGTGCGCCTACGGTCCGCGACACCCGGCCTGCCCGCACGCTTTCTGCCTATTGCAAAGCACCGCAGGACGTATGAGCTACCAGGTCAAAGAAATTTTTTACACCTTGCAAGGCGAGGGCGCGCATGCCGGCCGGCCAGCGGTGTTTTGCCGCTTTGCCGGTTGCAATTTGTGGTCCGGCCGCGAGCAAGACCGCGCCAGCGCGGTGTGCCGTTTTTGCGATACCGACTTTGTCGGAACCGATGGCACGCTGGGCGGGCGCTTTGACAGCGCTGCCGCCCTGGCCGCACAAATCGCAGCCCTGTGGCCTGCAGGATTTACCACACAGCGCTTTGTGGTGCTCACGGGTGGCGAACCTTTGCTACAGGTCGATACCCAACTGATTGACGCCTTGCACGCCCATGGCTTTGAAATCGCCGTGGAAACCAATGGCAGCATTGCCGCGCCCGCAGGCATCGACTGGATCTGCGTCAGCCCCAAAGCCGGCGCGCCCTGGGTGCAGCGCAGTGGCCATGAGCTCAAGCTGGTGTGGCCGCAGTCCGGCTTTTCATTGGCCGATATGCAAGCTATGCAAAGTTTGCCCTTTAGCCACCACCGTTTGCAGCCGCTAGACGATGTGCTGCAAAAACGCAATACCGAAATATGCATTGACCTGTGCTTGCAGCAGCCGGTTTGGAAGCTCAGCATGCAAACCCATAAAGTCAGCGGCATCCGCTAAGTGCTACCGGCAGCGTAGCCCGCCCCGCCCAATCAAGAAAGTACATCCATGTCCCGCCCCATGCCCCAAGACTTTTGCATCAGTCAGAAGTTTTTTTTCGATGCCGCGCACACCTTGCGCCGCGAGATAGAGACCGAAGGCAGCTTGCGCGTGCATGGCCACACCTATTACGCTGAAGTCAGCATCGCGGGCAGGCCGGATGCACAAACCGGCATGGTGGTGGACCTGGGCCGGGTGCGCCAGCGCATTGACGCTCTGCGCCCGCAACTCGACCACCGGCTGCTAGACGAAGTGCCCGGACTGGGGCCTGCCACTTTAGAAAACCTGTGCACCTTCATCTGGCAAGCCATGGCGCAGGACTTTGCCGGGCTGGCGCGCGTGCGCGTCTGGCGCGAGGCCCTGGGAGATAGCTGCACCCTGGAGCGCGCATGAGTGCGCGTGGCTACCGGGCCAGCCTCTTGTGGTTTCCCGACCCGGCGCTGCCTGTTGCGCAGTGGGAGGAAGACGGCCTGCTGGTCGTGGCCCCCGATGCGCAAGGGCGCGAAGTGGTCCAAGCCATAGGCGACTGGCGCACGCTATCTGCGCTGAACTGCCGCTTGCCGGTGGAGCATTTGCCCGGGCGCATCATCGCACCGGGCTTTGTGGATATGCATGTGCATTTCCCGCAGATCAATGTCATTGGCTCCCCGGCCGACGGCTTGCTGCCCTGGCTGGAAAACTACACCTTCCCCGAAGAGCAGCGCTTTGCCGACCCGGCCTATTGCGCCGAGGCCGCCACATTTTTTGTCGATGAATTACTGCGCAACGGCGTGAGCACCGCACTGGCTTTTGCTACCACGCACAGCAGCTCGGTGAGCGCCTTGTTTGCTGAGGCAGAGCGGCGCGGCATGCGTTTGATTACCGGCTTGTGCCTGATGGACCGGCACGCCCCGGCGGCCTTGCTCAACCAACCGGGCCATGGGCGCGACGCGGTGGAGCACAGCTTGTGGGAGTCGGAAGAACTGATACAGCAGTGGCATGGCAAAGACCGGCTGGGCTATGCCATCACGCCGCGCTTTGCGCCCACCTCCACCGACGCGCAACTGCGCGGCGCGGGCGAACTGGCCGCCCGCTACCCGGACGTGTGGATTCAAAGCCATGTGGCCGAAAACCAGGACGAAATTGCCTGGGCGCGAGAACTGTTTCCGAGCTCCAGTAGCTATCTCGCAACCTATGCGGATTTTGGTCTCTTGCGCGAGCGCGCCGTCTATGCCCATTGCATCCACTTTGACGAAGCCGACCGTGCGCTGATGCGCAGTAGCGGCGCGGCCGCGGCGGTCTGCCCGACGAGCAACTTGTTTTTAGCCAGCGGCTATTTCGACTACGCCGGTGCCGACGCAGCCGGTTTTGCCTACGGCCTGGCCAGCGATGTGGGCGGCGGCACCAGTTTCAGCCCGTTTCAGACCATGCTGGCGGCTTATTACGTGGGTCGCGAGGGGCGCTCTAAAACCGGTTTGTCGCTCTCGCCCCAGCATTTGTGGTGGCAGCACACGGCGGGCGCCGCCCGCGCCATGGGCCTAGAGGGCGTGGTGGGCAATTTGCTGCCCGGCTGCGAGGCCGATTTTGTGGTCTTGCAGCCCCAAGCCACGCCTTTGCTGGCGCGTAAAACCAAGCTGGCCAACACCTTGGACGAGCTGCTGTTCTCGCTCATCGTGCTCGGTGACGACCGGCTGATTGAGCGCACGGTGCTGGCCGCGACCGTGCCCGAGCGCGCCGGGATCTGGCAAGCCGCCGGCAAGTTTTAAGGCCATAAGGCCGCCTAAAGCCCCTGCCTACAATAGCCCGCCGAACTGGAAGCACCTTCGTATGAGCATCAAAAGCGACAAATGGATACGCCGCATGGCCGAGAGCACCGGCATGATCGAGCCCTTCGAGCCCCGCCAGGTGCGGGAGCTGGAGGGCAAAAAAATTATCTCCTACGGCACCAGCAGCTACGGCTACGACATCCGCTGCGCCCCCGAGTTCAAGGTGTTCACCAATATCCACAGCACCGTGGTGGACCCGAAAAACTTCGACGAAAAAAGCTTTGTCGATTTCCATGACGATGTCTGCATCATCCCGCCCAACAGCTTTGCGCTGGCCCGCACCTTGGAATATTTCCGCATTCCGCGCAATGTGCTCACCATTTGCCTGGGCAAATCTACCTATGCGCGCTGCGGCATCATCGTTAACGTCACCCCCTTCGAGCCCGAGTGGGAGGGCTATGTGACACTGGAGTTTTCCAACACCACGCCGCTACCGGCCAAGATTTACGCCGGCGAGGGCTGCGCCCAGGTGCTGTTCTTTGAAAGCGACGAAGTCTGCGAAACCAGCTACAAAGACCGGGGCGGCAAATACCAGGGCCAGGTCGGCGTTACCTTGCCCAAAGCCTGATTCCACTTGGCGGCTGCTGGCCGTGCGATAGAATGACCTGTCCAATAAACTGCACAGGTCAACCATGAAAATAATTTCTTACACCGATGCTCGCAATGGCTTGAAGGCCGTGCTTGATGGCGTGGTGAACGATGCAGACATCGCCGTGATCACGCGCCGCGAGGGCGGTAATGCGGTGCTCATGTCGCAGGCCCAGTACGAAAGCATGGCCGAGACCCTCTACCTCTTGTCCAACCCTGCCAATGCAGCGCACTTGGCCGCATCGATAGCCCAGCACAAAGCGGGCAAAGCCAAGCGCCGAGCACTTGTGGCCGCATGAGTCGGGCCGTGTTGTTCACGGCTGCGGCCTGGGATGATTACACCTACTGGCAAGGGCAGGACAAAAAGACGCTGCGCCGCATCAATGTCCTGATCGAGTCGGCCCGCCGAGACCCCTTCGGCGGTATTGGTAAGCCCGAAGCGCTGGTTGGAAATTTGTCGGGCTACTGGTCACGGCGCATCGACGATGTGCACCGCTTGGTCTATGCCTCCGACGATGATGAGCTGGCCGTTATTGCCTGTCGCGGGCATTACCAGTAAGTCATGCCACCCGAAAAACCTGCCCGGCTTGGCTCGCCTCGTTTTCAATAATGGTGCATTTCTAGTTGGGGCAAAGGGGAGCGTTAGCGTCTTGGACGGGTGCCAAAGCCTGACCTAAGCCTCATTTGCGCCGTATCGGGGATAATCCGCCTTGCGCCCCCGGCTCCCGGGGCAACCTGCTATCGGATGGATAGCCACTACTTTTGCTATGCATGCCCGAACAGACTCCTGACACCGCAGCCTCCCATTCCCCAGATTCCTTAACGACAGACACCCCTGTCATGGCCTTTGCCCAGTTGCAACTGGCCCCGCCCTTGGCCCGCGCGGTGGCTGAAATGGGCTACGAATCCATGACGCCTATCCAGGCCCAGGCTATCCCCGTGGTGATGACCGGTAAAGACGTGATGGGCGCCGCCCAGACCGGCACCGGCAAAACAGCCGCCTTCTCGTTGCCCCTGCTGCACCGCCTGCTCAAGCACGAAAACGCCTCTACGTCACCGGCCCGCCACCCCGTGCGCGCCCTGGTGCTCTTGCCCACGCGCGAGCTGGCCGACCAGGTAGCCCAGCAAGTCAAGCTCTACGCCAAATACACCCAGTTGCGCAGCGCCGTCGTCTTTGGCGGCATGGACATGAAGCCGCAAACCTTGGAGCTAAAAAAAGGCGTAGAAGTATTGGTCGCGACGCCGGGCCGTTTGCTCGATCACATCGAGGCCAAAAACGCGGTGCTCAACCAGGTGGAATATGTGGTGCTGGACGAAGCCGACCGCATGCTGGACATCGGCTTTTTGCCTGATTTGCAGCGCATCTTGAGCTACTTGCCCAAGCAGCGCACCACCTTGCTGTTTTCGGCCACCTTCTCGCCCGAGATCAAGCGCCTGGCCAGCAGCTATTTGCAAGACCCCATCACCATCGAAGTGGCGCGCTCCAATGCCACGGCTTCCACGGTAGAACAACACTTTTACAGCGTGGGCGAAGACGACAAGCGCCGCGCCCTGCACCATGTGCTTCGCAAGCACCAGCTCAAGCAGGCATTTGTGTTTGTCAATAGCAAACTGGGTTGCGCCCGATTGGCGCGTTCGCTGGAGCGCGAAGGCCTCAAAACCACCGCCTTGCACGGCGACAAAAGTCAGGACGAGCGCCTCAAAGCGCTGGAAGCTTTCAAAAGCGGAGAGGTCGATTTGCTGGTGTGTACCGACGTAGCCGCGCGCGGTCTCGATATCAAAGACGTGCCCGCCGTGTTCAACTTTGACGTGCCCTTTAACGCCGAAGACTATGTGCACCGCATCGGCCGCACCGGTCGCGCCGGGGCTTCCGGCCTTGCGGTGAGTTTTGTCGGCGGTAAAAACGATGCGCGCCTGGTTGCTGATATCGAAAAGCTGATCAAGACCAAGATTGAGCTCGAAGCGATCGAGTTTGAAGAGGATGGTCCCGCTGCGGGTCAAGGTCGTATCAACGATGGCCGTCGCATGTACCAGGACGAGGCGCGTGACGATTCGCGCCGCTCCCCGCGCAGCAGCGAGCGCGGTGGTTTGCGCGATATTGCGCACGAAGGCCAGTACGCCCGCCCTGCCCGCGACGAGCGCGCCCCCCGGCGCGACTACACCCGCCCGCCTGCACCGCCCAAAGACCCGTTTTTTGACCAGCCTTACGAGCCCAGCGTGGCGCCCGAGGCCAAGCCTTCCTGGGAAGCGGCGCCGCGCACCGGCGGGCGCAGCATCTCGGCCAATATCAAGCCCAAGCGGCGGGTGGCCTTTTTGTTCAAGGCAGCGGAAGAAACTTCGTCTTAGTCGCCCGTCGCTTGCGCTTGCTGGCAGGGCACTTCAAACAGCGTATGGCACAGCCGCCCGTGGCCATCGGGCGCATCCAATCGCAAAGCACTCAGGCAGCCGCCCCAGACGCAGCCACTGTCCAAGGACAGGACGTCGCTGCGGTCCAAGCACCCCAAGGTGGACCAATGCCCAAAGGCCACCGTGTCTTGCGCCGTGCGCCGTCCCGGCGCGTCAAACCAGGCGGTAAAACCAGCAGGCGTGGCCGCTAAGCCTTCCTTGGTCTCAAACTCCATGCGCCCTTGGCTATCGCAAAAGCGTATCCGCGTTAGGGCGTTGACGATCACGCGCAAGCGGTCATTACCCTGCAGGTGCTCATCCCACTGGTCCGGCAGGTTGCTATACATGGTCGCCAAAAAATCGAAATAGTCCGGGCCGCGCAACACAGCTTGTACCTCAGCGGCCAAGGCCATGGTCTTCTGGGCGGTCCATTGTGGCAATACGCCGGCGTGCACCATCAGCACCGAGGCGCCGTGGTGCTGCAAGTGCATCGCCATGGATTGGTGGCGCAGCCATAGCAGTAAATCCGCGCAGTCTGGGGCTTGCAGCACGCCATCGAGTGTGTCCTTGCGGTGGGCTTTGCGCAGGCCAAGCGCGACCGCTAACAAATGCAGATCGTGATTGCCCAGCAGGCAGTGCGCCGCACCTTGCAACGCCCGTAGGCGGCGCAGCACGCCCGCCGAGTCCGGCCCGCGGTTGACCAGGTCGCCCAGCACATACAGCGTATCGCGGCTAGGTGAAAAATCGATGTGGACCAATAAGCGCTCCAACGCGCCATTGCAGCCCTGTATGTCGCCAATCAAGTAAAGTGCCATGGTGTTGATTGTCTTGTGGAATCCATGGAATTTTTGCTGATTATCTTTTTGACGCTGCTCAACGGTGTCTTTGCCATGTCCGAATTGGCGCTGACCGCCAGCCGCCGCGCCCGTTTGGGCGCACTGGCTGAGGCCGGTGACAAGGGCGCGCAAGCGGCCCTTCAGCTACTAAGCAACCCCAACCAATTCTTGTCTACCGTGCAGGTAGGCATTACCTCCATCGGCGTGCTCAACGGCATTGTGGGCGAGGCCGCTTTCAGTGATGGCGTGGCGGCCTGGATGGTGGCCCTGGGCATGGCCGACAAGGCGGCAGCGCTCACTGCCACGGCTTTGGTGGTCACCGTCATCACCTTTACCACCATTATTTTTGGCGAGCTGGTGCCCAAGCGCATCGGCCAATTGCACCCTGAGACCATGGCCTGCTGGGTGGCGCGGCCCATGTTGTGGCTGGCACAGGCAGCCAGGCCTTTTGTCAAATTGCTCTCGGGAACGACGGCAGCCACGCTCAAGCTCTTGCGTATTGACACCAACACCGCGCGCGCGGTGACTGAAGAAGAAATTTCCGCCAGCCTGGAAGAGGGCGTGGACGCCGGGCTGATTGAAGAGCATGAACACCAGATGGTGCAAAACGTGTTTCGTTTGGACGAGCGCCCGCTCACCTCGCTGATGACGCCGCGCAGCGATGTGCAGTGGCTCGATGCCTCGGCCAGTGTGGACGACTGCCTGCGCTTGGCCGGGCGCGGCGCGGGCAAGGGCGCGCATTCTTGGTACCCGGTGTGCCGCGCTTCCTTGGACGATGTGGTGGGCGTGATCAGCGTGGCGCATTTGCTCGATCTGGGCGCACACAGCCAGGAACCGATTGCTGCCTTTGCGCAAGTGGCCGTGTTTGTACCTGAGACTTTGAGTGCCATGGAGTTGCTAGAGCAATTTCGCCTGAAAGCGGCGCGGCTCTTGTTTGTGGTCGATGAATACGGCGTGGTGCAAGGCCTACTCACACCGCGCGACTTACTGGAAGCCATCACCGGCGAATTGCAATATGGCGCGCAAACCGAAGCCTGGGCTACGCGGCGCGACGATGGCTCTTGGCTGCTGGACGGCGTGATGCCGGTCGATGAAGTCAAAGCGCGTTTAGATTTGGACGATTTGCCCGACGAAGACCGGGGCCGCTACAACACCCTGGCTGGTTTGCTCATGGCATTGACCGGCCACTTGCCCGCTTTGGGCGAGCGCATTAGCCACCAGGGCTGGGTGTTTGAAGTCATAGACCTCGATGGCCGCCGGGTGGACAAGGTGCTGGCGACGCGGCGGCCGGTTGCCTCGCCGAAAGCCTAAGGCTGCTTAAAGCACTTGTGCTGCCGGGCGCGCTGCGACCCGTTCGCGCCATGCCTGCAGTGCGTTGTAGCCCAGATCGGCGGGCTTGAACTTGAGCAGGCCGCGGGCAAACTCCAGTGCGCAAAAGGCGGTGATGTCGGCAATCGTGAAACGCGCACCAGCCATCCACGCCTGGCCTTGCAGCAGGGAATCAAAAATTTGCAGATTGGCCTTGAGCTTGGCGGTTTGAGAATGACCATATTCGGGGAACTGCGGCTGCTCCAGCGTCGCTAGCCCAGGATGGCTGTGGCGGATGCTATTGGCCGCGCCCAGCAAAATCGTCCACTCCACGCGCCTATCGGCCATTTCAATAAAGGCGCGCTCGGTACTGTCATGCCCCATCAGGTTGGGTTCGGGAAACAGGCCTTCGAGGTAGGTGCAAATGGCACGTGTTTCGGTCAAGACGCGCCCGTCATCTAAGTGGAGCGCCGGCACTTTGGCTAAGGGGCTTTTGGCCAGGTAATCGTCCCCACGGTGTTCTCCGGCATTGAGGTCTATCGGTATGTGCGCAATCGTGGTGATACCTTTTTCCGCCATAAAAATATGTACCCGGCGCGGGTTGGGCGCGCGTGGCGCGGTGTAGAGCTGCATGAAAAACCTCCGCTAAAAAATGGATGTCCAACTAAGGCAAAGTTACATCGGCGCGTTATTGCGCATGCCACTGCTTAGGAGCTGAAAACCCGTGCATCTTGCAAACTCATGCGCAGTGCCATCGCCTCGCGCCGCGCCGCTTGCGCGAAATCGGCGCTATCGGATGCATAAATAATGGAGCGCGAGGCGTTGACGACAATCGGGCCGCTGGTGTGCTGGGCGGTACCGCGCCAGGCCGCCCGCACCGTGGCTTGGGCGTCGCCGCCCTGGGCGCCGACGCCGGGGATCAAGAGCGGCACGGTCGGTGCCAAGGCCCGTACCCGCTCCAGTTCCTGCGGGTAGGTGGCACCCACCACCAGGCCGAGTTGGCCGTTTTCATTCCAGGGGCCTTGGGCCAATTGGGCAATATGTTCGTACAAGCGGGGCGCATCGGGCAGGGCTTGCAGGCGCTGGTTTTGAAAATCATCACCGCCGGGGTTGGAGGTGCGGCACAGCAAAAAAGCGCCCTTGCCGGGATAGCGCAAATACGGTTGCACCGAGTCCAAGCCCATAAAGGGCGAGAGCGTGATGGCGTTGGCGCCGTAGCGATCAAAGGCTTCTTTGGCGTATTGCTCGGCGGTGCTGCCGATATCACCGCGCTTGGCGTCCAGTATGACCGGCACCTGGGGCGCGTTAGCACGCATATGCGCCATCAGGCGTTCGAGCTGGTCTTCGGCCCGGTGGGCGGCGAAGTAGGCGATTTGTGGCTTGAAGGCGATCGCTTGGTCCGCCGTGGCATCGACGATGGCGGCGCAAAAGTCAAAAATTTTGGAGGCATCGCCGCGCCATTGCAGCGGAAACTTGGCGGGATCTGGATCTAGCCCGACGCAGACCAGCGACTGGTTGCTGCGCTCGGCCTGGGCGAGTAGGGTGAGAAAGGTCATGGGGCAAGATTGTAGGTAGCGGCCTTATCCGATTTCGCCAAACGCCGAGGCTCCAACAAAAACACCACCTTGCGGTGGCGTCAAAGCGGCGACTTGGGCGTGTTACTTGAAGGGTGCCCTGATGAACTTAGCGCAAACGCCTTTGATCATGTGGCGGCGCGTGCCGTCCCGAAAGGTCAGGGTCTGGACGAATGTGCCGTCGGCCAGGTCAATGGTGAATTCCTCTTGCGTCACCATCTGGCCAAAGCGCTCAAACATGGCCGGGCGGCTGACAAAGGCCTTGGTGCCTTCCATTTTGAGCGCGCCTTTGCGCGACTCAGTAATCGAGTATTCGCCTTGATACCAACCAGAGGCGGCCTCGGGCTCTAGGCCTGCTATCAGCATGTCTGGATAGACCTTGGGCTCGGAGTTGAGCGCGCCTTGGGGCGTGGAGACTGTCACTTCGCACACAAATTGCCCACCGCCTTTGCCTAGTTTGTCGCTTGCGCTTTCCAGTTCGGCGTCGCGCTTGCCTTTGGACGCGGGGTCCAAATGGATGACGCCCAGCGCTACCAGACCAAAGCCCGTGAGCGCCGCGATGATCAGGGTGATCACCACGGCCGCCAGTACAGCACCCATGGAAGATTGCTTTTTCATACTCGGGCCTTCACAGAGTGGGCGGCTGGGTAGTCGCGATTAGTTGCTCAAAATTTCGCGACCATTGAGCGCCTGCACCGGGCGGGCATTCATCTTGAAGGGGAAGGCTTGCACCTGCTCCTTGGCGATGTTGACGGTGGTCTTGAGAATGAAGAAGCGCACGCCCTCGGTACAGGGTGGTGTGGTCAGCGAGCCTTGGTAGCTATAGAAATCCATTTCGCGCGGCAGCAAATTGCCCGGGTTGAAGTTCACGCCATCGGGCGCGTACTCCACGTTCTCTTCCTTGGGCAGATTGGTCCACAGGGTTTTGATGCCGGGGTTTTCATTGCCTTCCTTGAGCAGAACGCCTAGAACCGCGAGCTTACCTTCGGCATTTTTGTGCACAAAGTGCACCACCATAGCCATGGGTTTGCCGTCCACTTTTTCTTCGCTGGGGCGGTGGAAGTGGAACTGCAGCAACTCATGCGCGATGCCGTCGATACGCAGCTTGCTGCCAGGCGAGACGACCACTTGGATGGTGTGCCCGTTGTTGAGTATCTTGAGCGGGCCTTCTTTGTAGTCGGCGCTCACCACCATGCGTGACTTCAGGAAAGGCCCCTTGATGTCCAGAGGCGACTGCGATTTGCCGGCGGCGCAGGTGGGGAACTCTTTGCCCCACTTCTCGGGCCCCATTTCACCTTCGTAGCCCCAATGCGGAGCGGCGTGCTTCTCGTCCTTCTTGTCGCCGTGGCCATCATCCTTGCCTTTACCTTTACTGTGGCCATCGTCTTTGCCTTTGCCCTTGCCATGGCCGTCATCTTTGCTCGACGCGTCTTTGTCCTCTTTGTCGCCAAGTCCTTCTTTTTCAGACTTGGGCAGGCATTCAGACATGACCTTGATTTTTTCGCCAGCAGCCACCAAGCCTAACTGGGCTGCGCAAATCGTATTCTTGCGGTCACCCAGTTCAGACAACTGCAACGCTTTGCGGAAGGCTTCTAGGGCACCCGGGTCTTCGGCACCTTTGGTCAGCATGCGCAATGCGCCCAGACCGGCCTGTCGCTCAGCCGAAAGTGTTTTTTCCTTTTTGTAAGCGCCTTCAAGGTCGCTCAAAGTCGAGCCGTTGGCCAGGGCGGCTTTGACGGCTTCTAGTTGGTTGGCCTTTCCCTCTAGCGGTGCCATTTCCGCTTGCAAGGCCTGCATTTCCTCTTCGGCCGCTTTAATGCTTTCCTCTTTTTCCTTGACCGTCTTCTCAGCCGCCTCGGCCGCAGCCGTCAGCTCGGTGATCTTGGTCTTGGAAATGGATGCTTGCTTTTGGTTCATAAAACCAAACACGCCGGCGCCTATCAGGGCGGCGACCAAAAATACTTCCAACAAAATTCTTTTCATAGCTGCTCTTTCGGATATTTAGTGTGAAAAGTAGACACTCCAACGATGCGCGCCAGCCCTTGCCGCTGGCGCATGTCCTGCGAGCCTATTGCGCTCTTATCGGCACGAAAACCAGAATCTTGACTCACCATGGCCGCTTTAGCGTGTTCCACGATAAGAAATTCCGGCACCCGTGCCATCGAGCAGCATCATATCTAATTGGGTCTGGCCGTTTTGTTGCGACACGATGGCGGGTCCAGAAAGCGGTTTGCCTGCCCAGAAGCAGCTAGTTAACCCCCCCGAGACAAGACCGAGCTGGACATTGAAAATATTTTTCCCTGAAGGGTGTGCAGACCATATCCAAGTCTGCTGATTAGCGGCATAGGTGCAGCCCTCAATCGTGATCGATTGGCTAACGTTTGCCGTCCCATTTGAATCAAATATCAAACTGGATCCCGTGTTGTTACCGCGACTTGACCAGCTGCCCGTCCACGAAGTGCTGCGCAGGTCCGTTAGCGCGCTATTGAATCCATATTCATTGCTAGGCAGCGCGCTGACGACCATTTGGGATGACGCTACAGCGTTGTTTCGGGTGATTGAAATATCTGCGATCATGGCACTGAGCGAAGCACCTGTGATCGTAGCCGTCCCGAGGTAGTTATTGCTTCCTTCCCCGATCTTCCAAGTGGCTGGACCGCTTGAGGCCTGGCCGACCGAGCGCAGCGCCAGTGGGCCGTGGTAGAGATGCGCTACCAGGGGCTGAGAGGCTTTGCGGTACCAAGCGAAGGCTTGGACATTTGGTGCCGTATCCGGGGCCACCAGTATCAAAAACTCGTCGCTGGTGTTTATCAGATTTCCCTTATAGAGACCTTCCAATTGCGTTGGTCCGGCAGGCGTATTTTTTAAAATCGTATTTCGCTTGGTTTCGTCTCCGCTCAAACTAGATCCACCCGCTTGTCCGCCGCAGCCTGGTAGCAAGCCGACCCATACCAAGCAGGCCAAGCAAAGTACTACGCTTGTACGGTACCAAGGCGCCGTGCCTGAAGGTGCAGGCATACAGGGCCTCATACAGGCTCCATCCAGCCGGCCTGCAGCCAGTGGCAGTAATCGTCCAGGTGCGGCCAGGCGATGTGGCACACCGGTGTTCCCGGCGGGAACAAGTCGCCGGTCAAATGGTCCAGCCAGGCTCCATCGGCATCGAGTTGGCCGCCAAAGGCGGCAAAGGCGGCACGCTCGGGAAGGTCCTTGCCTGCGCGCTTTTGGGATGCTTTGTCCGGCAGCGGCGGTTGCACGCTGCGCATCATGGGCGTATGCGCTCTGCGCGAGACCGGCGTGCGTACCGGGCCGGAGTAGGCGTCATGGATGCTGCCCCAGTGCCGGCCGCGCAGGCGGCGCCGTATGCTGGCGATACGGTGGCTGGCCTCGTCCACGTCCGGGTGGTGAAAGCGGATCTGGCCCAGCACGTTGTCAAACAGCACCAGCGCATCGCGGTGCGCCTTGAGCACGACATCGAGTTGGTTGAGTGCATCGCCGCGCACCCAAATTAACTGGGTTTGCGAATCGCGCAAGGCCTGGCCGTGGCGCCAGCGAAAAAGCGGTGCTGCCAGCGGATCGATGTCGTAGGCGACGATTTTTCGAAACCCTTGCAGCCATGCGCTGGACATCATCCAACCCGCACTGGCGCCTACCAGCAGCAATTCGTCACCGTGCGGTTTTTTTTCAGAAAGCCACAGTGCAATGTCTTTGCAGGTGGGTTCCCAGCGTTTTTGGCTGCGCCAGGCTTGCCAATGCCATAGCAAGCCGCCCGAAGGGTTCATGGAGTCTGTGCCCTGTTAAATTGCATCACGCCCATTTCGTCCATGCGCGATTGCTCGCGTTTTTGTACAAATTTCTCTACCGCCAATCGGTCGTTTTCCGTGAGCGTCTGCATTTTCAATCGCTCGGTTTCCGCCACCACCATGTGGGCGCCCAAGTTCGCCAAATGGACTTCAGAGCGCTGGAGGTCACCCCGCACGCGCTCACGCAAATTCAAGAGTTGCGACATGAACTGGCGCTGGTTCATGGTTTCGGTCATCCCCTTGGTATCGCAAAGCGCCGCATTTCTCTCGTGGTATTCCTTGTACATTTCTTCGAGCTTGGCCTGGCTGCTTAGCAAAGACTGGCGCAAGGCCTGGGCGCGCGTGGTTTCCTCGCGCAATAGGGCGATTTTGCGTTCCGCTTTGTTTTCTAGCGCGGACCAGCAGGCGCGTACTTTCATACCGCCTGTCGCTTTCTGGGTTTGCGTGCCGGCACGGTCACTGCTCCATCAAGACCCGCACATCGGTGCGCGTTTGGCTTTCGTCCACGCCGGTGAACATGTCCTGGCGTAAAAACGTCTCCATGGCTTCGCGCGCCGCAATGGCCTGGTCGATTTCGGCATTGCTACCTTGCTGG
>CAMBNY010000026.1 GCA_945869165.1 Comamonas sp. lk
TAATAACCACTGCGCGGACGGCCTTCAATCAACCCTTGGTCAGACATAGATTGCAAGACGATGCTGACAGTGGTGCGCGACAGGCCCAGCGCCAAAGCCAGGCTGCGGCTGGAGGGCAAGGCAGCGCCGGGCGCGATAAAGCCTTCGGCCAAAGCCTGCACGACCATATCGCGCAACTGGCTTTGCAAGGAAACGCCCCTGCCTTCAAAGCGGCGGAACAGGCGCCGCCACATCAGGGCATTGCTGCTAAAGGAGGCCTGCATTAGCGTGCAATCGGATGGATTGCATGACGCATTGGCATGCTGCAGCGCAACAGACTCGTTGGGGCAGTTGAACTGGTATTACGCATAGTTTGAATCTGGTCTTATGCCGACGTCTGGCTGCTGTCTATTATGGGGCGACCCTTACCGCACGTACCGAACCAACCGCCGACATGACTATCGAATACCTGAAAACCGCCAAACAAAGCGCGCAAAGCCATGACAGCGACACCACCGCCACGGTGCAGGCCATGCTCTCAGCCATACGCGCGGGTGGCGAAGAACGAGTGCGCGAATACGCACGCACGCTGGACGGCTGGCACGGCCCTATTGTTTTGGGGCCAGAGCACTTTGCACGCGCTGACCAGGCTTTGAGCGAAGGCGTGAAAGCCGATATACGATTTGCGCACCGCCGCGTTACTGATTTTGCCCAGCGTCAGCGTGATGCTATGCAGGAATTTAGCCATGAATTTATGCCCGGCCTGACGGCGGGCCAGCGCTTGATTCCTTGCCAGAGCGCGGGCTGCTACATACCCGGCGGGCGCTATGCGCATGCTGCCAGCGCCATCATGAGTGTGGGCACGGCCAAGGTAGCGGGCGTCGGTCATATCGTGGCCGCTACGCCAGCGCAAGGCGCCAACGGTATCCACCCGGCGATTTTGTACGCGCTGCAACTGTGTGGCGCGGACACGGTGTTGGCCCTGGGTGGCGTGCAAGCGATTGCCGCCATGACCATGGGCTTGTTTGGCTGTAAACCTGCCGACATCATCGTCGGCCCGGGCAACCGCTATGTGGCCGAGGCCAAGCGTTTGCTGTTCGGGCAAGTCGGTATTGACGTGCTGGCTGGCCCCACCGAGTCTTGCGTGATTGCCGACGACAGTGCCGATGCCGACATCGTCACGGCCGACCTGGTCGGCCAGGCCGAGCACGGGCCGGATTCGCCCGTCTGGCTGATCAGCAGCTCGCGCACTTTGGCCGAACAAGTGATGGCGCGCGCACCCGCCGCCATTGCCGCCCTGCCCGAACCGGCGCGCAGCGCAGCCGGCGCAGCCTGGCGCGACTATGCCGAAGTGGTGCTGGTGAGCACGCCCGAAGAAGCGGTGCAAGTGAGCGATCGTTATGCGCCCGAGCATGTGCAGGTGATGGCGCGTGATTTGGACTGGTGGCTGGCCAACTTAAGCAATTACGGCTCTTTGTTTTTGGGTGAGAACACCACGGTGGCCTATGGCGATAAGTGCAGCGGGCCTAACCACATCTTGCCCACACGCGGCGCGGCGCGTTATTCCGGCGGCTTGTCGGTGGGCAAATTTATCAAGACGCTGACCTGGCAGCGCCTGGACCGCAGCGCCGGTGGCGCAGTGGGCCAGGTGGCGGCGCGCATTTCGCGGCTGGAAGGCATGGAAGGCCATGCACGTACTGGCGACATCCGCCTGCACAAATTTTTTCCCGAACAAACATTCGATCTGGGCAGTCTGGACGACTACCCTGCCGATTCTTGGAGCGGCGCGCAAGCGGCCAGCACCAAACCCGGTGTCTAATGTTTTTTACTACCCTTTAGTCCACTACAAAAGCACGCCATGAAACTTTCCAAATTCCCCCGCCTGCGCATCACCCATGGCCCTACTCCGCTAGAACCCATGCCACGCCTAAGCGCCGCGCTGGGCGGTCCCACGCTATGGATCAAGCGCGACGACTGCACCGGCCTGGCCACCGGCGGCAACAAAACCCGCAAGCTGGAATACCTGGTGGCTGAGGCCTTGCAACAAGGCGCCGACACCTTGATCACCCAGGGGGCCACCCAGTCCAACCATGCACGCCAAACCGCTGCCATCGCGGCCAAGATGGGCCTGCAATGCCACATTATTTTGGAAGACCGGACCGGTTACCGCCACGCTGATTACCAGCATTCGGGCAATGTGTTCCTGGACTATTTGTATGGCGCGCATGTGAGCGAAGTGCCAGGCAACACGTCCATGGACGCAGCGATGGAAACCCTAGCTGCGCAATTGCGCGCCAAGGGCAGCAAGACCTACATCATCCCCGGCGGCGGCTCCAATGCCGTCGGTGCGCTGGGCTATGTCACGTGTGCGCTGGAACTGGCCGACCAAGCCATGAACATGGGCTTGGTGATCGACAGCCTGGTGCACGCCACCGGCAGCGCGGGCACGCAAGCGGGCTTGGTGGTGGGCATGGAAGGTGCGCGCACCCAAATACCGGTGCTGGGCATAGGCGTGCGCGCACCGCGCCAGCCCCAAGAAGAAAAAGTATTTGCGTTGGCGCAGCAAACCGCCGAACTGCTGGGCGTGCCCGGCGCGGTGCAACGTGACCATGTGGTCGCCAATTGCGATTACATCGGCGAGGGCTACGGCATCCCCACACCTGGCATGATGGAGGCGGTGACCATGCTGGCACAGCTCGAAGGCATCTTGCTGGACCCGGTGTATTCGGGCAAGGGCATGGCCGGTTTGATCGACTTGATCCGCAAAGGTAATTACCGCAAAGACCAAAATATTGTGTTTTTGCACACGGGCGGCGCGGTCGGCTTGTTTGGCTACCAACACGCTTTCCCCTACCCCACATGAGCACCGCCGCCGCCATCGCCACCATGACCGCTACCCATAAGGCCATGTACGTGAGGCGCGCATTGCTGAACCTGAATTGCGCATGTACGTTGCGCCATTCGGCCATGCACGTGGGGCGCGCATGATCGGCGTGCTCGGCGGCATGGGCCCTTTGGCGACGGTGGATTTTTTCGCCAAAGTGGTGGCGGCTACACCGGCGCAAGACGACGCCGGCCATGTGCCTTTGCTCATCCACAGCGACCCGCGTATTCCGGGGCGGCCGGCGGCACTGTTGCATGGCGGCCCCTCACCCCTACCCGCGCTGTTGGCTGCACGCGATAGGCTAGTCGCCGCCGGTGCGCAAGGCCTGGTGATGGCTTGCAACACCGCACATTACTGGCACGCCGCTTTGCGCGAGGGCTGCGCGCTGCCCTTTCCTTCGATAGTAGATGTCGCTTGCGATGCGGCCTTGCTGCGCTTTGGCGCGGGCGCGCGTATCGGCCTGGTCGCTACGCGCGCCACGCTGGCTACCGGTTTATTTAACAGCGCCTTGCAAAGCCGGGGTCTTAGCTGGGTGGCGACGCGACAGAGCGCTTTGGATGACTGGGTGTTGCCCGCGATTGCTTTGGTCAAAGCTGGCAAGACGGCGCAAGCCGGGCCGATGCTGGCACAGGCGATTGGGCAGATGCAGGACGATGGTGCAAGCGGCATCATCCTGGCTTGCACCGAAGCGCCTATGGCCTTGGATCATGCGCCGCAGAGCGTGCAAACCGTGTGCTTGGATAGCACCCATGCGCTGGCACAGGCCACGGTCGCGATGTGGCAACAGCTTCAAAACCATACCCTCAAGGACTCCCGCCATGTCTGACAACAGCCCCCAGACCGCGCGCATGCAGCTAGACCTGACCTGGCAAGAAGCGGTACCGCAAGCCGGTATGCAAGCAGCGCTGGCTTTGATGGAAAGCGGCAAGATGCACCGCTATGGCGAGACCGGTGCCAAGCCCGGCGAAGCCGCGGCTTTGGAAGCGCAGTTCGCCGCCGAGCTAGGCCTGCCCTATTGCGTCGCCATGAATTCCTGCGGCTCGACCATGTTTGCTGCATTGCGTTGCAGTGGCGTTAAGCCCGGCGACAAAGTGCTGAGCAATTGCTTTACCTTGGCCCCGGTGCCCGGTGCCATTGCGCATGCGGGTGCCGTACCGGTGCTAGTGGATGTGACCGAGGACTTGTTGATCGATCTGGAAGACCTGCGGCGCAAAGCTGCGCAGAGCGGCGCCAAGACCTTGTTGCTTTCACATATGCGAGGCCATATTGTCGATATGGATGCCCTGACAGCCATTTGCCGCGAATTTGGCATTGCATTGATAGAAGACTGCGCGCACACCATGGGCGCTTCCTGGAACGGCAAGCCCACCGGCACCTGGGGCGTGGCCGGTTGCTTTAGCTTGCAAAGCTATAAGCACGCCAATAGCGGCGAAGGCGGTTTGCTGGTCACAGCCGATGCCGACCTGGCGGCGCAAGCGGTGCTGCTGTCGGGCAGCTACATGCTTTATGCCTCGCACCTGGCGCGGCCCGGCCCGCAGGTGTTTGAACGCTGGAAATACCACACGCCCAACTTCAGCCTGCGCATGAGCAACTTGCCCGCCGCCCTGGCGCGGGCGCAATTGGGCGAGGTGCTGCAAGAGCGCTGCCAGCGCTGGAACCAGCGCTACCACTGGCTGGCCGGAGCGCTGGAAGGCGCGGCGCATGTGCGTTTAACGCAGCGCCCACCCAAGGAGCAATTTGTGGGTAGTTCCATCCAGTTTTTACTGCGCGATATGTCGCACGCGCAAATGCAGGCGGTCATCGCTGCCTGCGCGCAGCAGGGTGTGCACATCAAATGGTTTGGTGCCGACGAGCCTGTGGGTTTCACCAGTGTATGGACGCACTGGCGATACTTCGGCCAAGCGCAAGATTTACCGCAGGCGCAAACGGTGCTAGGCGCTCTGTGCGACCTGCGCCTCCCCCTTTCGCTGACCCAGGCCGATTGCCTGGGCATTGCGCACACGATACGAGCGGCTGTGAAAAGCGTGTTTTCGTAGGACCATGCCCTGCATGGATTTTTTTATAAAAGGAGACTTACATGAAATTGCAAAAACGCCAATTACTGGCACTTGCCGCAGGCCTGAGCCTGTGGGGCGCTGCCGCACTAGCCCAGCAAAAAGAGGTGACCTTCGCGCACCAGGACATGCTGGTGCCTTTCCAGGCAGTCATCGAATCGGGTGAGCTAGAGAAAGCCACCGGCTACAAAATCAACTGGCGCATGTTTGGCGGTGGCGGCGACGTCATCAAGGCCATGGCTTCGGGTGATGTACAAATTGGCCAAGTCGGCTCCAGCCCCCTGACCGCTGCGGTGACCCAGGGCCAAGAGATCAAGCTCTTTTGGATTTTGGATGACATCGCTGACGCCGAAGCGCTGATTGCGCGCAATGGCAGTAATGTCAATTCGGTCAAAGACCTCAAGGGTAAAAAAGTGGCCACGCCGTTTGTGTCCACCGCCCACTACCAGCTGATGGCGGCGATGAAACTCGAAGGCCTATCTGCGAAAGACGTGAACGTGCTGAATTTGCGCCCACCGGAAATTGCAGCGGCCTGGGAGCGTGGCGATATCGACGCTGCCTTTATCTGGGACCCGGTGCTCTCCAAAATCAAGAGCAATGGCAAGTCGATTGCCAGCTCGGGCTCCATCGGCCAAAAAGGCTACCCCACGTTTGACGGTATTGCAGTCAATACCAAGTGGGCTGCGGAAAACGATGCCTTCATGGTGGCCCTGGTCAAAGCCTTGAACAAGGCCGACAGCGAGTACCGCGCCAACAAAGCATCTTGGACGCCCGATACGCCCCAAGTCAAAGCCATTGCCCGCGTCACCAAAGCCGATGTGAAAGACGTGCCCGCCGCCATGGCACTGTATGTCTTTCCCACTGCGGCTGAACAACTCGGCCCCAAATGGCTGGGCGGCGGCGCTGCCAAAGCGATGGCCGAGACGGCAGTGTTCCTGAAAGAGCAAGGTCGTATCCAGGAAATCAAACCCGACTACAAAGTGTTTGTGACCGATAGTTACGCAAAACGCGCCGCGAACTAAGCAGCTATTTTTGTATCCTCCGAGCCCCCGCCATTGGCGGGGGTTTTTTTTGCACAAATTGAGGAATATTTTTGTTGGCAGTGCGTATAGCCAGTTTTAAGAGAATAATAAACGTTTTAAGGATAGATACCAAACCATGCGACGCAAACATCCTACGCCCTGTGTTCGCCCCAAGGAACCGCAGGAGCCTTACGCGCCGCACCGGTCCAGCAATTGCATCATTCATTGCCCTATGCAATCATGACTATCACGGGGCAATTGCGTCAATTTTTATATAACGGGCCTGATTTAAATAGGCGCAACTTATTGCTGTTTGCATTGGCGATTGGTTGTGTGAATACCTTGGTTTATTTCTGGTTGCCGTCACCAGGGTTTGACCACAATCTCAATTTACTGGCCTTTTTCATTTTTTTGGTATTGATCAGTCTGGTGCTGCTTTTTGACGCCGTCAGCCTAAGCGCACATGCCTTGATATTTCTTTGCTTTGCCGTTTTGGTACCGATGGTTGGGCAATCGGGCGGTATTAATTCGCCGAATATTGTATGGATGCCGGTGCTGGCGATTGCCGCGCTTTTGCTCATCAACTTGCGCTGGGCGGTAATCTGGCTGGTAATCATCTTGCTGCACAACTTAGGGCAGTTTTTGGCGGTCCAAGCCCACTGGATCAGCGGAACGGTCAATCCGCAGAATATGCCACTGGACTCCGCACTGTTAATCAAACTCAATATCTTGCTTTTCCTCATGGTCGCGCTCGGCATCTACGATTGGATGTACCGCAACAAGACGCAATACATGTCCGAGCGCAATTTGGAGTTGGAAGCCACACAAACGGCTCTTATCCAAGCCCAAAACCACAAAGATGAATTTATTGCTTCAGTAGGCCACGAGTTACGTACGCCTATGAATGCTATTTTGGGCCTCAATGACGTACTGATCGATGAACTGGCCGATGAGCCAGAGCAGGTCAATGCTGCCCGGCACATACGCGATGCTACGAACCAGTTGCTGCGCGTCGTCAACGACATTTTGGATATCGCACAGTTGGAGTCCGGTCGTTTTCATTTCTCCGAGACAGACTTTTTATTGGCAAATACTTTGCAGATGTGTCTGAAGAAACACCACGCGAAAGCCCACGCCAAGTCCTTATTTCTGCATGCGGACATCCAGATCAAACTGGACCATTGGGTAAGAGGGGATAGCCAGCGACTGACACAAGTACTGGGTCACCTGCTGGAAAATGCAGTCAAGTTCACCTCGCAAGGCGGTGTTTACGTACGCGCCTGGAAACAGGGGGACGTGCTGCGCATAGAAGTGGAGGACACCGGCATCGGCGTGGCAGCGCAATACATAGACACCATTTTCAGCCGATTTACCCATGCCAATATGAACACCCATCGAGCATTTGACGGTGCCGGGCTCGGATTAGCGCTCAGTAAGCACCTGGTTTCTCAGGCGGGGGGGGGAATCGGGTTGTCCCAAAAAGCCACCTTAGGCGCACTCTTTTGGCTGGAGTGGCCCCTGCCGGATGTGCAATCACAGCAGGCGCCGGCGAATCCGCAACCCAGAGCTTCATACCAGTCTTCACGTTTTTTGATCGTGGATGACCACCCCATGAACCAAATGGTCGTCCAGATAATGCTGCGAAAGCGCTGGCCCCAGTGCCAGATAGATATCGCCGAGAACGGCGCAATGGCTTTGATATTGTTGGACCTCGCAAGTTACGATCTCGTTTTAATGGATCTGTACATGCCAGGTATTGACGGGTTTGAGGCGACCAGGCAGATCCGTCAACATTCCAACCCGCGAATCAGGGCAACGACGATTATCGGTTTAACCGCGAACAATATGTCGGGAGATATCCAACGCTGCCTAGACCTTGGCATGCAAACCGTCATTTTGAAGCCCATAGATCAGCAGGTATTGTTTACCGCCATTGAACAACACATGAATCTAGGCATGCAACATGAAACTGTTTAGGTTCAATTTGCCTCCATTTGATAAGGGCGCCATGGCGCGAGATCCGCGCCGCGCTTTTGGCTATGCGGTGCTCACTCTGGCTAATATTTCCTCATTTTTGGCTACCGTGACTACACAATACCCAGAAGTAGCGATGGCCAATGGGACTGCCTGCATTTTCTGGGCAGCTCTTCTGTTTTGGTTTCATCTGGGTTTGTCCAATGAAACGGCCTGTCATTTGGGTTCGGTCATTGCGGCAGTGGCGGTATGTGCCACGGCCTGGTACTCCGGCGGCGTCTACTCCAGCATATTGGCCTGGCTGTCCGTGTTGGTGATTGCGAATTATTTTGTGATCGGACCACGCGCTGGCCTGTTATGGGTCGTCATCACCTTAGCTGCGCACTTTTTTGAAACTTACAGCACTAGTTGGTTCGGCTGGGGGCCGCTCAGGGTGGGCACTACATTTGCCCAAAGCGCCAACTCCCTGACCGACTATTCGATGGTTTTTATTTGTATCGCCTTGGTTTTGTTTTTCTACTACCGCATCAACGAGCAGGCTTACGCCGATCTGGTTCAACGCCGAACCGCCTTACAAGTCAAGCGCATGGAATTAGAGGCTGCATTGGCGGCGCGCGACCGTTTCATAGCCTCTGTCAGCCATGAACTGCGTACCCCGATGAACGCCATACTCGGATTGAGCGACCATCTAAAAACCAGCGTGAAGGATAAACCCGGTGCCATTGCCGTGCTCCAACATACGAATCAAGCTGCAGACCATTTGATGACGGTGATTAACGATGTGCTGGACTACACGCAATTCAAGTCCGGTCAGCTTCGTCCGCAATGGGAAAAAGTGAACCTCCATGAAGTACTAGAAAGTGCTTTTAGGCTATTTCAACCGCGCATTGCCTCCAGCAACTTGCGCTACCACTGCCAGATTGATGACGCCGTCCCGATATGGGTGCGTACCGACAAACATCGGCTTACCCAGGTGCTGGTCAATTTGCTGGGCAACGCGATCAAATTTACCGAGTCCGGCTTTGTCTTGCTCAAAGCCAGCGTAGATTCTCAAGGAAGCGTCGAAGTGTCGGTCGAGGACAGCGGGATTGGCATCTCCGCAGACGAAAAGGCCCGACTTTTTGACCGCTTCTCCCAGGCAAATCCGAGTATTCAAAGGCGTTTTGGCGGGTCAGGCCTAGGCTTGCTGATATCCCAGCAACTCGTCAACCTGCTTGGCGGAACCATGGGCTTTCACAGTGAGGCCGCAAAAGGCTCGCGCTTTTGGTTTCGTCTGCCCTTGCAAGCCGTAGACGCGGCAGAGGTGCTACCGGCGGTAGAAAGCCAGCATTTGAGCCCGTCGTCACCGCAATGGAGCGTGCTTGTGGTAGATGACCACCCAGTCAACCGACTGTTATTGCGCCAGGTGTTATTGAGCCAATGGCCTGGAATAAAGATCTATGACGCAAGCGGAGGGCTAGAGGCACTGGAAATCATGCAATCCCAGACCATCGATCTGGTACTCATGGACATGGTCATGCCAGAAATGGACGGCATCGAGACGACCCGTGCAATCCGCACGCGAAACACGAATGCAGCGAAGCCCATACCCATTCTGGGATTGACTGCCAACATCCATCCGCCCGATTTGGCGAACTTTGAAGCCGCCGGCTTGAATGCCATCATGCTTAAACCCTTCGACCGGGTGCGCTTGCTGCAGCAGGTACGGGAACTCCTGAGCTAAAAGTCCGCCGCACGCCGCCTATTCAATGAGGCGGCAATTGCTCTGATCCAATTTCCCTTAGCTTGGGTATTTTCGGCTGCTTAGCGGCCGCGGAACCAGCGCTTTTTCACTGCACCAGCGCTACCGCTTGGTCCACAAAGCGATAAACCTCAGCGGGCGTAATGCCATTAGGCCCTTTGGTTTTTTTGTCCCGGGTCTGGCCGGTGCGTACCACTACCAAATCCAAGGACGGGACCACCATTACATATTGCCCCTGGTGACCCTGCAAAAAATAAAACGGATATTTGTAGCTCCAATCCATCCACAAAGAATGTCCGTAGTAGGGCTGTAAGTCAGGCTTTCGGATGCGTTCGACAAAAGCTTTGTCTAAAAGAGTTTTTCCATTCCATTGGCCATCTTGCAGCAGCAGTTGCCCCATCTTGGCGAAATCGCGCGCCGTAGCAAAAATGCAGCAATAGGTGCGCTCCATGCCGCCTTCGCTACCCTCGCGATCCAAGGTATAGAGCGCATCGCTTTCCATGCCCAGCGGCGCCCATAAGCTGCGCGAAAGGTGTTCGCTAATCGTCAAGTCGGGCTGCTTGGCCTGCAATGCCCGCTTTAAAAACACACCCAATAACTGGGTAGAGCCGCTGCTGTACTCGTATTCGGTGCCCGGTTCGCGCTCAAAGCCTTGGCGCAATACCAGTTTTTCGGCGTCTTTGCCGTAATACAAATCCGTGGTGATATTGAGTGGCAGGTAGTAGTTTTCCGTCCAATCATGGCCGGACTTCATGCTCGAGAGCTGCGAAATCGTCGCTTTCCGGCCGCGCGGGTCTTGCGCGTATTCGGGCAGGCGCTCGGTGAAGGGTGCATCAAAGCTGCTGATAGCGCCTTGCTGCACCGCCATTTGCACTTGCATCGTGGTGATGGTTTTCGCCATGGAGAAAGAATTGGTGCGGCTTTGCGCGGAATAGGCGCCGAAATACTGCTCATGCACCAAGGCGCCTTTTTGTGCCACCAAAAAGCCCGCCGTGCCGTGTTGCTGCAGGTAGGACGCCATGGCCGGATCCAGGGCTTTTTGGTTATAGCGCGCGTCCTTGGGCCAAGCTTGGGGAATGCCTGTTGCAATGTTGCGCTGCGCAAAATTGTGGGCGTCATCGATATGGGCTGTGCTGTGGCCCTGGAAATAGGTGCTGGCCAGCGCTTTCCAGAAATAACCATGGCCTCCCAATTGAATGGCAGCGGCCAGCAGAGCGAGCACCAAAAGTACACCGTAAGCGAGTTTTTTCATTTGAGCCTCTTTGTTGGCCGCATTCTAAGAAGGTGGGCGCAGGCTTGGTGGCTAGGCCAAGCCAATCGCTGTATCGCAGCGTCAAGCGCACGCTCCTACGGCAGCCCGAGTGCGCCCCCATCCCCAATTGGTACACCAGGCAGGTGCCAGTCGAACTGCCACGCGATCCTTGTGAATTAAACAAAACAATAGTACTGTAATGTATAAGGATAAATCATAATCAACATTTTTTATAAATTTAATAACATTAAAATTAAATTAATCGGATATTGACTAGTTGCGCGTAGCGTAAAGAATCATTATTTCTTTATTACTAGCAAATCCTATGCCTGACTACTTCTTAATTCACCCTGCATTGGCGCATAGATCCAAACCGAAGGTGAACGTGAAGGCGCTGGGCATCCAGCCAGCAGCACTGCGGCGCCTGCTAGTAAACGCGATCGGTGGGGCAGTCTTATTGGTGTGGGATGCGCACACCGCTTGGGCTGCGTGTAGCCCGGCCGCAGCAAATAGCGTGATAGCCACATGCACAGGCACGATCCTGAGCCAATATGGAACCGGCGCACAAACCAACGGCACCATCCAAGTCAATGCCGGCGCAGCTTTCAACGTGGGTGGAAACAACTACGCCCTATTCTTTGCCTCGCTGACCACCGTTGACAACTACGGCACCATCGCCGTTGCCCCATCGGAGAACGTGGTCGGTGCGGCCATTTCCACCGATACGGAGGCGGCCACGGTCAACAACTACGCGGGCGCCGCCATCACCGCCATAGCAAGCGGCACAGGTTCGGCCTCTGGCCTAAGGGCTGGAACAACAGCTAGCGTAGCCAACGATAGTAGCGCCAGCATCTCAGGAAGCACCAGCGGGTCGGGCACGGCCTACGGCGTTCAGGCAGTCGCTGGCGCGACGACCCTGCGATCGAACGCAGGAACTATCAGCGCGTCGGCCTTGGGGCCCAGCGGCGCTGCCAATGGCGTGTTGGCCGGGACCGATGCCACCGTAAGTTCCAACACCGGCACCATCAGTGCGAACGCCGCAGGCTCTGGCCGGGCGCGTGGCGTTTATGGGGCGGGTTCGGCCATAGTCACCACAAACAGCGGGACCATCCAAGGAATAAGCGCATCGGGCCGCGGCTCCGGCGTTATTGGCGCTACGGTCAGCATCCTCGAAAACGAGGGCACGATTTCCGGGACCAGCAACGCCAGCTATGGTTATGGCGTCAATGGCTCAACAAGCGCGGTGGTGACCACCAACCGGGGAAGCATTGTGGGCAGCAGCATATCCGGCAACGCCTATGGCGTCATTGGCTCGGTCTCAGCGAGCGTTGTGGTGGGCAACAACGCCAGCGGCGCCAGTATCACCGCGACCAGCGGATCGGGCAGCAGTTGGGCCGTCTATGGCGGCTCTTCCGTCCACGTGACGCTTAACGCAGGACGCATTGCGGCCTCCAGCACGGACGCCAGCGCTTCGGGCCCGTCCTTTGGCTTGAACGCCGGCGGATCGTCGGTCACCGTGGAGTCCAACGTCGGCACCATCAGCGCGTCGTCCGTCGGGCCTGTAAGTTTGGCCGCAGGCGTCATCGCAAGCACCTTCGCCACGGTCACCAATACGGGCGCCGCTGCTGTTATTTCCGGGACGACGGGCGGCTCTGGCACAGCCTATGGGGTGCGATCCGGTTCTTCTACCGCCACCATCACCGCCAATGATGGAAAAATCTACGGCGTTTCCGCAGCAGGCGCAGCCTATGGCGTTTTCAACACTACGGCGGGTGCGAATATCGTCGTGACCCGCAATGTCGGCGACATCTATGGCAAGGGCGGATCGGACAGCAGCGCTGGTCTGTATGCGGGCGCCGACAGTGTCTTAGTGGGAAGCAACAGCGGCAACATTTACGGTGTCAGTACGTCCGCCGGAGCCGCGTACGGAGTCTATAGCGGAACCACCGTCTCGGTAAGTGCCAACACAGGAACCATCTTGGCCGCCAGCAATACAGTTAGCGGCGCCTATGGCGCCTATGGCGTCTATGCGAGCGACTCGGCGACCGTAGCGAATAGCGGCGCCGTTTCGGGAAGAACCGCCGGCTCGGGCGCCGCCGCAGGCATTTACGCACTGAATGCGAACCTAACGCTTAGCAATGGAGGCTCGGGCTCTGTGGCGACCCTAGCCACGGGCACCGGCACTGCTTATGGCGTGCTGGCCGGCACCTATGCCACGGTGACCAATGCAAGCGCTGCAAGCATCACCGCCACCAGCGCCTCGGGCAATGCCTACGCTGTTCGCAGCAATAACGCAAACACCAGCATCAACAACAGTGGCAGCATCAGCGCAAGCGCAGGCAGCGGTTTGTCCTATGGCTTGTACCTTAGTGGCGGAGGCGCCAGCATGATTAACACCGGCTCCATCAGTGGCCAAAGCGCCAGCGTTTTTGCTGGCGCGCCTGTGGCCAGCGTGGTCAACTGGCAAGGCGGTAACGCCGTCGACGCGAAATCGACTGCACTGACATGGACCGGCATCTTGCCCAGCCAATACACGCTGGGCGTGAGCTCCCCATCACGCTATGGACAAATCTGGTTCAGCAACCCCAGCGGCACCATGGCAGTAGATATGGACAGCAGCTCCACCTTGGCGCTGGGTAGTTATGCCAAAGCTGTGACTGGCGTGCACGCCGCCGCCATCAGTAGCGCCGCAGGTACGCAGGGACTGTTCAAATGGCAGTTGTCCTTAAGCGATAGCAGTCATTTGTACTGGGACTTGCTGGTGACTCCGAACGGCATAGCCAGCGGCGAGATCAAAGCCGCCAGCGCCTTGAACCAAAACTTTATGCCCTACTTCTTTGGTGGCACGCTGCAAATCGACGGCAATGGGAGTAGCTTGAATGACAACTTTGTGTTGGACGCATCGATCACCAACAGCGTGGCCTTAGGGGGCAAGAGCGCCACATTTGGCGGCTCATTCTCTAACGGTACCGGCAGCGCTGGGCATATCAACTTTACGGGCGGCGGCACCGCTATTCTTACGGCAAGCAACAGCTACAGCGGCGGCACTGGCATCGATAGCGGCACGACTTTGCAAATCGGCGATGGCGGCAACAGCGGCACGCTCGGTAGCGGCACGCTCACCAACGACGGCGTGCTGCTGGTCAAGCGTACGGGCACACTGACCTTGGACATGCGCATCGAAGGCAGCGGCAGGGTAGCGCTCGATGGCGGCGGCACGCTGGCCATGCTGGCAGCCAATACGTACACGGGCTCCACCACCATCAGCACAGGCTCCGCCTTGGTCTTACAAGGGGCAGGCAGCATTGGCAACAGCAGCATCGTAAGCAACCAGGGCAAGTTCGATATTCGCGGGACTGCCGGCAACATCGTCCCCTTGACGCAGTTCAGCCAAGGCGCTAGCGGCCAAATGTTGATGCGCACTAGCGCCAGCGGCGCGCAGTTGCTCAGCGTTACAGGCACCGCCAGTTTGAACGGCACACTTACGCTCAGTGCCCAGGGCGGTCGCTATCAGTCCGGTAAATTCAAACTGATAGAGGCAGGTCAGATTATTGGGGCCTTTAGCAACGTGTCCATAGAACCTGGTAATTTCGTACGCAGCTATGCGCTCTCGTACAGCCCGCAAAGCGTGGAATTAGAAATGGTACTTGGGCCTGATTCGGCCAATAGTCGCCAAGCGCTAACGTATGCCGCTAGCGCGCAAACGGCTTTGGTGAAGCAGCGTAATCAGTTGCTGTCCGACATGCTCAGCCAGGAGTGCTTTCCCATTCAGAGTGGGCAAAGCTGTATGGCCATTGAAGGGCGCCATGGTCATAGCACTTTGGGCACCGAAGGCGCGGGCTTGATCAGTGGCGCTTGGCAGGTTTCGCCCACGCTGCGTGTCGGTGGCTATGTGGAACAAGGCGATGTGCAGCTGCGCCATAGCGGCGTAGGCTTTAGCAGCAATGCCCCCAGCTTGGGCGGCTTTTTAGGCTGGAATACCAACCCGGATGGCAGTGGCCTGCAAGCGCGCTTGTCGTTTGCGACGCACACAGGTAAATTGCAAATTACGCGTGACAAAACCCTGGCCGATACCGAAGCCGGCAGCGGCACTGCTTTGCTGCAAAGCTATGCCTTGGGCGCTGAGCTGGCCTGGGGGATTGCGCTAGGTGACAGCACCTTGCTCAAGCCGTTTCTGGGCGTGCAAGACACGCGCAGCGAGCGCGGGGCCTACACCGAGGCCAGCTCTGCCGATGTGACGAACCCCATAAGCTACGAAAGTTTTGCGCACAATACCTTGTACACCCTAGCAGGGCTGCGCCTGAGCGGCGTGGCCACCGACGGCTTTAGCTACCAACTCAGCGGCGGCTTGCAATACAAGGAAAGGCGCTATGGCAGCGACTTGCGTGGCAGCAGCTCAATAGTCCAGTTGGAGGCTTTTGCGCTGGATATGCGCGATGCCAGTGCCAACCCGGAGTTTGTGGGTTCGGCTGACCTGCGCTACCACTTGGGCAAAGACCAGCAGATCACCGCCACGCTGGCCATGCGCGGGCCTCTCAGCGATGCGCCGCAGGTGTTTAAGGCCACGCTGGGGTACCAGGTTTCGTTTTAACGAAAATCCCGACTACCTGCGGATAAATCGCCCAGCCAATCGGTCAAATCCACCAGGCGCTTGGCGATCAGGTGGCGCACCTGAGCGCCGCTGTCTTGGTCGCGCTGCCACACGCCATAGACCGCCAACAGCCGCGCGCGCAATAGCTCCGCACGCTGTTTTTCTTTCAAGCTTTTCCAGACGATGACGTTGATGCTGCCGGTCTCGTCCTCCAAGGTTACAAAGACTACGCCTTTGGCGGTTTGCGGTTGCTGGCGCATAGTGACGATGCCGCAAGCGCGCACCAAACGGCCATGCGGCAAATCGCGCAACTGCGCAGCACTAAGTAGGTTTTTAGCAGCCAGGCGCGCACGCAAAAACGACAGCGGATGGCTGCGCAAAGTCAGGCCGGTGGCCGCATAGTCAAACACCACTTCTTGCGCTTCATGCGCGGCGGTTAAGACCAACGGTGTTTCATAGACCGGCGCGCCTTGCAAAAGCGCAGGCGCGCGGTGCAGCGCCGACGCGTCCCACACCTGCTGGCGGCGGTGGCCGCTGAGCGACAACAAAGCATCCGCGCTGGCCAGCGCTTTGAGATCGCCCGCGTCCAAGCCACAGCGCAAAGCCAAATCCTCGGTACTTGCAAAAGCCCCCAAGCTGCGCGCCGCAGCAATACGCAAAGCCACGCGCGCATGCAAACCCGCCACCATGCGCAAACCCAGCCGGATGGCCGGTTGCAACTCGAAGTCAGGACCTGATTTTTTTAAATCGGGGTCAGAATCTAATTTTTCAGCGTTACGCGGCTCCGCTACATGATGCGAAATTAAATTAGGTTCTGACCCCAGTTTTTCAAGCGAGCAATCCCAGTCGCTGTAGCTCACGTCGGTGGGCCGCACGGTGAGGCCATGGCGGCGGGCGTCTTGCACGAGTTGGCTGGGGCTGTAAAAGCCCAGTGGTTGGCTGTTGAGCATGGCGGCCAAAAAACAGGCGGGTTCGTGGCATTTGAGCCAGCAGCTCACATAGACCAAGAGCGCAAAGCTGGCGGCGTGGCTTTCAGGAAAACCGTATTCGCCAAAGCCTTCGATTTGCTTGAACAGCGCATCGGCGTAGTCTTGCGTATAGCCGTTGGCGACCATGGCGCCGACCAGGCGTTCGTAAAAATGCTGCACTCCGCCTTGGCGTTTCCATGCGGCCATGGAGCGGCGCAAACTGTCGGCCTCGCCGCCGCTAAAGTTGGCCGCCGCCATGGCGATTTGCATCACCTGTTCCTGAAAAATTGGCACGCCCAAAGTGCGTTTGAGCACTTCTTGCAAAGCCGTGCTGGCGTATTGCACGGCTTGCGGATTGGCACGCGCTTTGAGGTAGGGATGCACCATGCCACCCTGAATGGGACCGGGCCGCACGATGGCCACTTGCACCACCAAATCGTAAAAACAACGTGGCTTGAGGCGCGGCAGCATGCTCATTTGCGCGCGGCTTTCGATCTGGAACACGCCCACGGTATCGGCCTGGCAAATCATGTCGTAGGTGGCCGGGTCTTCGGCCGGGATGTCTTGCAGGCGCAGCGGTTTGCCGCGCCACTGGCCTATGAGGTCCAGGCAGCGGTGGATGGCGCTGAGCATGCCCAAGGCCAGCACATCCACCTTGAGCAGGCCCACCGTATCGAGGTCGTCTTTGTCCCACTGGATGATGCTGCGATCAAGCATGGCCGCGTTTTCTACCGGCACGATGCGCGTGAGCGGGCCTTGCGTCAGCACAAAGCCGCCCACGTGTTGGCTCAGGTGGCGTGGGAAGCCTTGTAGTTGCGTGGCCAAGTCAAGCCACAGTTGCAGGCGGCGGGGTGGTGGAATATTGAAGTCTGTTTCCTCGCCGTACGCGATAGGCGTTTCGTGCTCGGCGGCGTTTTCCTTTGCGGATGCATGGGTGGTTAAACGTTGTGCTTCGTTTTCCTCGGTGGGCGCCAGAGCGGCAGAGCGCCCAGCTCCGTGTCCCCCGCCCGCTGCGCGGGCTCCTCCTTTACCTGCGCTGAGCGCTCTGCCGCTCTGGCTTGTGGCACACGAAGAAGTAACAGTTGCAGTTACCCGCTCAATCGCACTTTGCAAGCGCTCGGCCAGCACAGTGCGGCCATACATGCCGGGGTGCTCTTTGGCCAGCGCGTTAATCAGAGCTTCGGGGATTTGTAGCGCACGCCCTACATCGCGCAGCGCGCTGCGTGGCCGGTAACGCGTGACGACGGCGGTTATCGCGGCACGCTCGCGGCCATATTTGGCGTAGATGTATTGGATAACTTCTTCGCGCCGCTGGTGCTCAAAGTCCACGTCAATATCGGGCGGCTCGTCGCGCTCGCGCGAGATAAAGCGCTCAAACAACACGCTCATGCGCGAAGGGTCCACCTCGGTCACGCCCAGGCAGTAGCACACCGCCGAATTGGCCGCCGATCCGCGCCCCTGGCACAAGATGCCTTGGCTGCGCGCAAAGCGCACGATGTCGTGCACCGTGAGGAAATACATCTCGTACTTCAACTCGGCAATCAGCGCCAGCTCATGCTCTACCTGCGCGCGTACGCTATCGGGCATGCCTGCGGGGTAGCGCACGCAGGCGCCCTCCTCGGTGTAATGGCGCAACGTTTGCGCCGGTGTCTGGCCCGGCAACACGGCCTCTAGCGGGTAGTGGTAACGCAAGCTGTCCAGCGAAAAATGGCAGCGGCGGGCAATCTCCAAAGTGTTCGCCAAATGCTCTGTATCAAACAAGCTAGCCAAACGCGCGCGGCTGCGCAAATGCCGCTCGGCATTGGCCTGCAAGCCGCGCCCGCATTGCGCCACCGGCAGGCGCATGCGCACAGCGGTGATCACATCGTGCAAAGGCTTGCGCGAACGCACATGCATTTGCACCGCGCCCACGGCCACCACCGGCAGGCCGCTCAAGTGCGCGATCTGGCGTATGCGCAAGCTGTGCAGCGCGTCCTGCGCGCCCAAGCTGCGCGTGGTGCCCAACCACACCTGCGCGCCACAGTGCGCACGCGCAGCCGCTGCAATCGCGCAGGCTTTTTCCATCGACAAAGCGGGCGGCAAAAGCAAAATAATTTCATTGCCTGCCAAGCTCGGCCAAGCCGCCCAGCCGCCTTGCGCAGGCTGCCAATGCAACGCGTATTGCCCCTTGGGCGCGGCACGGCGCGCGCTGCTGATGAACTCGCACATATTGCCCCAGCCCTGCAAATCGTGTGGCAGGGCGACGAAGCGAAACAGCATCTCCCCTGCCACCGCGCGCACACCAAACTCAGCGCCCGGCAAGAATTGCAGGCCCGCCGCACGCGCCGCTTCGTGTGCGCGCACCACACCGGCCACCGAGCACTCATCGGTCAGCGCCAGCGCCGCATAACCCAAAGCCTTGGCCCGCGCCACCAACTCTTGGGGCAAAGATGCGCCATGCTGAAAGCTGAACGCGCTGATGGTGTACAGCTCGGCATAGGCGGGGGACGGGGTGGCGGCGGGCACGGGGGCTTTTTTTAAAATACTGTATAAAAATACAGTATAAACACAAGCATAACTTCAATCAGCATCTCCGACCAACACCCCAACACCCCAACGCCTACGCCTTGGCCGACTTGGCCTATGACACCAAATTTGATTTCAAAACCATGGTAGCCTGCCTTGGTCCGAGCGCTACTTCAAAGTACCACCCCGAAGCCCGCATGGAAACACACCCAAACTAGGAACCTTGCATGCGACGGTTGTGCGGGCGGTGGAGGCGGCTTATCGGGCGGCAATGGGGTAGTGGTAACGCAGTGGATTGGTTAAACCTTTTGAAACTCTCATTTTTTGCTTTTCGCGATAGAGTTACCCTCTTATCCGAAAACCTTTAAGCCGCCAACTTCGCACTAGCGAGGCGATTGAGACTGACGCCTTGCTCAGCGGCCATGAGTGCTAAGTTCCGGTGTAGCAAGGGCGGGATGCGCACCCGGAACTCTCCGCTGTAGCTTTTCTCAGCCAAGGCCACAGGTACAGGCTCGCCGCTGGCCTGCAAATCGGTGACTACGTCCGCCACTATTTTCTGAATGCCCTTGAGCGCTTTTTCTGGTGTTTTGGCTAACCAACTGAGCGAGGCAAATTCAGCGCAAAGGCCAATATATTCCTGGTCTTCTGGCGACCAGGTGACGCGGTAGGTGTAGTGCAAGGTGTTCATGATCTGCTTTCCAATTTTTCTATAGCTTGAATTACCTGCTTGACTTGGTAGGGCTTGGCTTTACCTTTACTATTCTGAATATTGACACGCGGATCGCCAGGCCAAGGAGTCTTAAAAATGGCGTGACTACTACCCGATTGTCTGGGTTTGCTAAAGTAAAACTCGCATATTTTTTTCAAGTCAAGAAAACGTACATTCGCTGGCTCGCTGCGCATCTGCTCTAGTAGTTTTGCAGTATTCGTCATAGTATTTCTATGGTGCCATTAATGGTACCATGAAGTGTATTTGTTTTGATCTCCCTATCGTCCAAGAATATTCCCATGGGTAGCATCCCACTAACTTTGCTAGTACTGCGCCCACTATGACCCCATCGCCCATCGACCCGGTAGTTGCCGCAACCGCCCCAGCCCCCATCACCCTGCGCCAAGCCTGGCCGTTTTGGCTGAAGGTCGGCTTTATCAGCTTTGGCGGCCCAGCGGGGCAGATTGCGCTGCTGCACGAAGAATTGGTAGAGCGGCGGCGCTGGATTTCGGATGCGCGCTTTTTGCATGCGCTTAATTACTGCATGGTGCTACCCGGCCCGGAAGCGCAGCAGCTGGCCACTTACCTGGGCTGGCTGATGCACCGCACTTGGGGCGGCATCGTGGCGGGGGTGTTGTTTGTGCTGCCTTCGCTGTTTATCCTGATCGGCCTGTCGTGGGTCTATTTGGTGTTTGGCGGCACCGCGTTGGTGGCGGGGCTGTTTGCGGGTATCAAGCCTGCGGTCACCGCCATCGTGTTGCAAGCGGCCTGGCGCATCGGCACGCGCACCTTGCGCCATCGCTTGTTGTGGGCGCTGGCGGCCCTGTCCTGGTTTGCGCTGTATGTGTTGCAGGCGCCCTTTCCAGCCATCGTGCTGGGTGCGGGGCTAATAGGCACCATCGGCGGGCGCTTTGCGCCGCAAGTGTTTCAAGCGGGCGCCGGCCACGCAGCCAAGGCCGGGCCGCACGCGCCAGCCTTGATTGACGACAACACGCCCACACCGGCGCATGCGCGTTTTACGCTGGCCAGTTTGGTAAAGGTGCTGGCCTTGGGGCTGGTGCTGTGGCTCGTGCCCATGGCGCTGCTTATGCTGACGCAGGGCTGGGAGCACACGCTCACGCAAATGGCCTGGTTTTTCACCAAGGCAGCGCTGCTGACTTTTGGCGGTGCTTATGCGGTGTTGCCTTATGTGTACCAGGGCGGCGTGGAGCAGTTTGGCTGGGTGACGGCGGCGCAGATGATCGACGGTCTAGCGTTGGGCGAGACGACGCCGGGGCCGCTGATCATGGTGGTGGCTTTTGTGGGCTATGTGGGCGGACACACCCAAGCGCTGCTAGGCCCGGACCATCTTTTTTTAGCCGGTGCGCTGGCCGCCACCGTGGTGACCTGGTTTACCTTTTTGCCCTCGTTTGTGTTCATCCTGGCAGGCGGGCCTTTCATCGAATCGACGCACCAGGATTTGCGCTTAAGCGCCCCACTCACTGCCATTACCGCCGCCGTGGTCGGCGTCATCGTCAGCCTGGCGCTGTTCTTCGGCCAGCATGTGTTCTGGCCGCAAGGCATGGCTGGGCGTTTTGATGTGGCATCTGCGGTCATCGCCGCAGCTGCCGCGCTGGCGCTGATCCGCTTTAAGCGGCCGGTGGTGCAAGTGATTGCGGCTTGTGCGCTGGCGGGCTGGGCTTTGTCGGTGCTGGCTTAGCGAAGAAAGGGTCAAGTTGCCGATACTGAAATTTTCAGTCCCGTGGCTTTGAGCACCGCACTGAGCGTTTTGATCGTCGGATTGCCCCGGCTAGACAGCGTGCGGTACAGCGTTTCGCGTGAAAGCTGGGTTTTTTCAGCAATAAAGGCCATACCTCCCCGTGCTTCGACCACTTTGCGCAATGCCGTGAGATAGGTCGCCGGGTCTTCATCTTCGCCGGCGGCATTCAGGTACTCGGCTGCAAACGCAGCGTCTTGCAACTGCGCAAAGAGCCAGTCGTCATGGTTGATGCTTGCATTCATAGTTTGTTCCTTTGCTGCCACTCATTCCAACGTTGTATGGCGCGGGCGATGTCCTCCTGTTGGCTGCGCTTATCGCCACCAGCACATAAGAGAATAAGTTGCTTGCCCGCCATTGCGTAATACATCCGGTAGCCCGGTCCCCAATCAAGCCGCAGCTCCCAGACACCCTGACCTAGCGGCTTGCAGTCACCAAAGTTGCCGTTGTGCAGCCGAATCAGTCGGGCAGCAATCCGGGCTTGTGCTTGTCTGTCCTTCAAGCTATCAAGCCACCGTCCAAAAAGATCTTGACCCTTGGGGCTGGAGTAATGTCGAAGTTCGTACATAGAATTATCGTAGCTTTTGAGCTACAAAAAAACAATTCGAATGCGTATTCCATGGCGATGCCCCTGGACCTTGATTTGCCTAGACATGCACAGCAACCGACTTGGCATAAGCCCACCAAGCATTCAGGCAAACAAGCCATGCAAATACCAAGCGGCGCCCTGCCCTTGGGCGGCGCCTAGACGCTCGCGATAGACCCAGAGCAAACCCTGGCCGGGGCTGTGGGCGATGTAGTAGTCGCGCTGCACTGGCGGGCCCGTATCCCAGGCCTGAAGTTCTAAGCGCTGCGGCCCGGCCAGCAAGGCCAGCGGGCCGTTCCATTGGGGCAAACCATCAGGGTCGCAAGGCAGGCTGTGCGCCTGGGGCAGCAGCCAGGTGGGATACAGCGCCTGCGCGGTTGTCGCGCTGGCTTGTGGCGCAGCGTGGATGCTTGGGGCCGTGCCGCCGGGTGCAGCGCCGCTGTTGGTCAGGCCTGTACCGGTTTGCGTGGTGCCGTGATGCGCCAACAAATTGCCTAGCACCAAGACATGGCCCACCCCGTCGCGGCGTGGCGCGCTGTGTGCGTGTGCCGTGCCCTTGGCCTGCGCGCCCAGCGCCTGCCAGTTCTGCATGCACTCGGGGCGATGGTCGTCCTGCAAGGTCACGGCGCGCACGCTGTCAGGCCCCAGACGCGCAGCCACGCGTTCGAGCAAATGGTGCAGGCTGTCGCCGCTGCGCAGTTCATCAGGCAAAAGGCTCAGGCTTTGGCCGCGCAATGCGCAGGTTTCCAGGGTACGCAGACGCAAATACAAGACCGGCGCGGGCAAGGTGACTTGGGCCAGGTGTTCGGCCAGCAGCCGCTCCAGGTGGCGCGGGTCTTGGGTGGCTTCGGCGGTGCGCAAGTGCAGGCGGCCATAGCCATCGCCCTGGTGCCAATCGTCGCGGTAGCGGGCATTGGCACGGCGCGCATCGAGCTGCCAGCGCAACTCCAGCGCCAACACCCCATACTGGCGGGCGCGCAACCACAGTTGCAACTGTGCCAGCAAGCGACGCGCGCCAAACAACATAGCGGCGGCGGATTCGACCTGCGCGGCCAACTCCAGCGGCGCGTCAAACACCTCGGGCAAGCGCAGCCAGGCATAGACCTCGGGCGCAGTGCCATAGGCCTGGTCCAGCGCCGCCAGCAAGGGCGCGCCAAAGCGGCGGGCCACGCCACCACGCGGCAAGGCGCGCAATTGGCCCCAGGTGGTGCAGCCCAAGCGCTCCAGCGTGGGCACATGCGGCTGCGCTGCGGCCAAGGTATGCAGCGGCAAATCATCGGGCAGCGGCGGCGGGCGGGCCAGATCGCCCGCTTGCTGCAAAGCATCGCAAGCCAAGCGCGCCAACGCGAGTAAAGCGCTATCGCCATGCGCGTACTGCATGGGCAAGGGCGCTTGACTAGGCTGCAACAGCGCTTGTAGCAGAGCCATGCGTCCACCAAACAAGCGCTCGCTGGCCGAAATTTCCAGCACCAAGGCCTGCTGCACTTGCGCCACCCAGGGCGTGAATTGCAAACCCCACCAAGCCAGCGCCGCCAGCGGGTCGGCCCAGGCTGCGGCGCCTGAAAGCGATGTTTTTGCATCCGGGGCAGTAGCCGCCGTCAAAGCACTTGTACGCGGCAAGGCCGGGGGTGGCGCATAGGCACTTGCACCGGCATCACGGCTAGCTGCATGGTGTGCGTCTTGCGGGCACAAGGCCAGCCAGTAAGGCTTCATGACGCCGCCCTGCGCGTTTGCAAAGTAGGAAAGCTCTGAATGCGTCCGTCATCGCGAGGAGCGCAGCGACGCGGCGATCTATCGGTGCGTGATGGGGCAAGCGAACTAGATTGCTTCGCTGCGCTCGCAATGACGGATGGGGGCTTGTGCAGACCTTCCGTTGCGATATGCGCTGAAGTAGCAACAGGGCTTTCGCCCTCCGTCGTAGTCGTAGTCGTAGTCGTAGGCCTGGCGCTGGCCAGCACGCGCAACAGCGCTGGCGGGCGCGCTGTTAATCGCAGAGGATCAGCCAGCGGTGGGCCGCGACGCTTGAGTATTTGAACCGAAAGCGCCGCGCCATAGTCCACGTCCAGCAACAAGCGCAGCACAGCGGGCGAGGCCTGGGCTTGCGCGGCCTCGGGGCGCAGCACGAAAAGCAGTTTGTGGTGTTCGGCAGCGGCCCACTGCAAGCGGCGCAATTGCTCGGGGCGCACCTGCGGCAGCCAGGCCAGCACCGCGTCCACCGCAGCGCAGCGCAGGGCTTGTTCGCTCAGCCACAAAGCGGCTGTGTCCGGGCTGTCCGCCGCGCCAAGCCAAAGCAGGCGCTGCGCCTGCAAACCCTGGGCTTGCAAGGCCGGCGCAAACGGCAAGTAGGGCGGCGCCACCAGCACCACTGGGTCGCTGCCGCTGCGCGCCAGCGCGGGGAGCAGCAAGCGCCATTCGTTGTGCGCGCCCGGCGCTTGCAGCAATTCGGTCAGCGCACCCACCGGCCAACCGCCACCGGGCAACTGGGCGTCCAGCGCTGCATCGCCGCTGGGCAGGGTCTGCGCACGCGGCGCAGCCAGCGCATCAGCCCGCCAGACGTCGGCGCGCAGCAGCCCCGGCGCTGCGCGCTCGGGCAGGCTCTGGCTGGGGACAGGCAAGGCGGACATGGCTAAAAATACTGTAAATAATTACAGTATATGGCAGCTTCATGCGCGCACCAAACCCAGCACAAATAAGCGCTGGGGCTAGATGCAATGACCCCGGTGATTGCGCGGCATACGCCGCTGTAAGTGCCTGGCACCTTGGGAGGCCCAAGAATAAAAAAGCTCCAAACTAAAAGCTTTAGCTAAAATGGCCAATCTCTTTGAAAGACCTTATGCACATCAGCGCCACCGAAGCCAAAAACCGTTTTGGCAGCATTTGCGCCCTGGCCAAGCGCGAGCCCGTGTTTGTCGAAAAAGCGGGCCAGGTGGACACCGTCATCCTCTCCGCCGAGCAATACCGCGTTTTGCAAGCCAACCAAAACAAGGCCAGTCCGGCGGCGCGCAAACAACAATTCGAGTCCGAGTTTGGTGATTGGATTGCGGCACAAAACACCTGGGTCGAAAGCCACGGCATTCCCGGTGCCGACTTACGCCCCTGGTAAACCGCTATGGCGCAGTTTGATGTTTATGCCAACCCCAGCCACAGCGCTGCACAAGGCATTCCGTATGTGGTGGTAGTGCAAAGCGATTTGCTCGACGCGCTGGCCACGCGCATGACGATTCCCTTAGCCTTGGTCACGTTTGCCGACAAAGCGCCAGAAAAACTGTGCCCCAGCATCACAGTCAATGGCCAGCAACTGCGTGTATTGGCGCACTATGCGGCGCCTTTGCCCACCCGCAGTTTGCGCCAGGTGGTGGCCAATGTGGCCCCGCAAGCCAGCGCGCTGATTGCCGCCATAGATGTGGTGATCGCCGGGGTGTAGACGCGGCGCCCGCATCAAGCCGTGTGAATCTCGTTGCCGACCGCCGGCCAGCGCCTGCGCATGTACATCCAGGCCACCAGGCCAATGCCCATCATGCAAATCGACGCCGCAGCCAGCGCGACGGCCGAATGCATCACCAAAGGCGAGATAGCGCCCGCGACGATGGCATTGGCCAGCGAGCCAATAAAGCTTTGCAGCGACGAGGCCATGCCACGCCGCTCGGGGTACAAGTCCAGCACCAGCAGCGTGACCACCGGCACCATCATGGCCCAGCCAAAAGCAAAAATGCCCAGCGGAAACAAGGCCCAGCTGACATGGGCGGTGAACAGCAAATTCGCCACCAAATTAAGCACCCCGATGCACAGCATGATCACAAAGCCGTTGCGAATCTGGCGCTTGGGCGTGATGCGCCCGGCCACGCGCCCGCTGACCCAGGCCCCAGCCATGATGCCGCCGATGGTGATCAGAAAAAACCAAAAGAAATGCTGCGGCGCTAAATGCAGCACCTCGCCCAAAAAAACCGGCGCACTGAGCACATACAAAAACATGCCGTTAAACGGAATGCCGCTGGCCAAGGCGAGCAAGATAAAGCGCGGGTCCGAGCCCAGTTGCCAATAACCGGCCAGCAGATTGCGCACTTGAAAAGGCTGGCGCTGGCTGATGTGCAGCGTCTCGGGCAAGAGCCGGTAATTGGCAACCCACAACACCACGCCAATCGCGGTAAGAAACCAAAACACCAAATGCCAGCTACCCCACAGCAACAACTGCCCGCCGATCAGCGGCGCAATGGCTGGCGCAACACCAAAGTAAATCGTGATCTGGCTCATCACTTTTTGCGCTTGCGAGGGCGGGTACATATCGCGCACCACGGCACGCGCCACCACAATGCCCGCGCCGGTAGAAAAGCCTTGCAGCGCGCGGAAAAAAATCAACTGGCCAATGCTTTGTGACAGCGCACACCCCAGCGAGGCCACGGTGAACACCGCCAAGCCCCAAAGCACCACTGGGCGGCGGCCAAAGCTATCGGAAATCGCGCCATGAAACAGCGACATCAGGGCAAAACCCAACAAATAAGCCGACAAAGTCTGCTGCATCTGCAAAGGCGTGGCGCCCAGCGAGGCAGCAATATCGGCAAAGGCCGGTAGATAGGTATCTATGGAAAACGGCCCCAACATGCCCAGCACCGCCAGCAGCACCGCAAAAGCCCATTGAGGAAGACGCCACAGCGATTGGGCATCAGGATTCATTACATCGGGGTGATAAGAACATCCGGCTATTGGAACATGGCATGCGATTTAGACCCCTCAGGCGCGCCAGCAAGCTAAACCGCGCACAGCCCTTGCATAGTAAGAGGAAAGCGCGAATGGGCTTGGCTGTGCTTTGTGACGTGCTAGCGTCCTGCCCGCTTTGCGCCTTCAGGCCGCAACCGCCTGCAATCCGTGCCAGCCTTCGCCCGCCATCCAGAGCGCGAGCAGTAGCATTAACACGGTGGAAATATAGGGCGCTTTGGCGGCCCAATGACCAAAGCCAGTCCAGCGCTTGGTGGCTTGCCCCACGCTCCACGCAGCAAGCACACCCGAGGCCACCATCGTGAGCGCCAGGCCCACGCTAAAGCTCAGCACCAGCGTGGCGCCCAAGGCAACTTGTTTGAGTTGCAGGCACAGCAGCAGCACGGTAATCGAGGCCGGGCAAGGAATCAAACCGCCGGTCAGCCCGAACACCAAAATTTGTCCATTGGTGGCATGGCCGGACGCAAAGCGCTGTTCAATTTCTCGCGCATGCGCCTGGGCATGGGCGTCCATGCCTGGCGCTGCATCCGCAGTGGCGGTGCTGTGCGTATGCGCCGCGCCACGGCCATGACTGTGAGCCGCCCCGTGTCCGCGTCCGTGATCGTGATCGTGATCGTGGCTGTGGCCGAGCTGATGTGCATGATCGTGGCCTTCTTTATGGCCGTGCACATGGTCGCTGTGAATACCATTTGCACCATGCTGGTGTCCGTGGTCATGCGGATGCGGCAAACCCTGTAGCCAGGTGCGGTAAGCCATCCACAAGGCAGTGGCGGCGATCAGCGCGGCAGAGATCAATTGCAAATAAGGCTCGCTTTGCGCCGCCCCCCAATGGCCACCAAAATACAGGCCGCCCATGGCGATCACCCACACAATCGCTGTGTGCGACAAAGTCGCCGCCAAGCCCAGCAAGACCGCCTGCCCGACCGTGCCGCGCACCGCGATGATGAAAGCGGCCATCATGGTTTTGGAATGCCCGGGCTCCAGCCCATGCAGCGCCCCCAGGGCGATGGCGCTGGGGATAAACCACCAGACGCTACTGTTGCCTTGTTGCAACATTTGGGCGAATTCATTCATTCCCCGGACTATAAGCCCGCAAGTAAACCTAGGGTAAACCAGTAGGTTTATTAGCACTCTCGGTGTTTGAGTGCTAATATTCAGGCTTCCGACTGAAGGAGTCCCCCTATGTCCCTCGCAATCGCCTCGAATACCGCTTTGGCCCCGGCCAACCCTTGGTCTTTGGTGCCGCCGCTTGGCAACCTGGACGCTTACATCTCCACCGCCAACCGGCTGCCGATGCTGACGCTTGAAGAAGAACAGCGCTTTGCCCGCCAGTACCGCGACGACAACGACCTCGAAGCCGCCGGTAAGTTGGTGCTTTCGCACCTGCGTTTGGTAGTGTCGGTGTCGCGCCAGTACTTGGGCTATGGTTTGCCGCACGGCGACCTGATTCAGGAAGGCAATGTCGGCCTGATGAAGGCCGTCAAACGCTTTGACCCGGACCAAGGCGTGCGTCTGGTGAGCTACGCGCTGCACTGGATCAAGGCCGAAATCCACGAATACATCCTGAAAAACTGGCGTATGGTGAAAGTGGCCACTACCAAAGCCCAGCGCAAACTCTTTTTCAATTTGCGCTCTATGAAGCAGCGCTTTAAATCTAACGATGCCGCCGCCGACATGGCCACCCACCGCGACACTCTGAGCCCGGCCCAGGTGCGCGCCATGGCCGACGAGCTGAACGTCAGCGCAGAAGATGTGCTGGAAATGGAAACCCGGCTATCGGGCGGCGATGTGTTGCTCGACCCTATGGCCTCGGACGACGGCGAAGAGGTCTATGGCCCGATTTCCTACCTGACCGATAGCAACCATGAGCCACTAGCGGTAATAGAAGCGCACCGGCGCGATGTATTAGCCTCAGACGGTATCGCCAGCGCGCTAGAAGTGCTGGACCCGCGCAGCCGCCGTATCGTGGAAGAACGCTGGCTCAAGGTCAATGACGACAACAGCGGCGGTATGACCTTGCACGAGTTGGCAGCCGAATACGGCGTGAGCGCCGAACGTATCCGCCAGATTGAAGTGGCGGCTATGAAAAAAATGAAAACTGCGCTGGTCGATTACGCTTAATGGGCGCAGTCTTCACACAGGCTTTCGCAGTGGACCATTACGCAAAAGCTCACACAGTAGTCTGAAGAAGTTACTTGGCAGCGCTACTTGCGCAGTAGTTGAAAGGCCCGCAATGCGGGCCTTTTTATTTCAGCAACAGTGCAATATCTGCGGCCAGCACCGGCGCGCCGCTGCCATAGCGGGTGAACAAGCGCATCTGGCCCTTGGTGTCAAAGACATAACTGCCCGCCGAATGGTCCATGGTGTAGTAGTCCGCGCTTTTACCTGCAACTTTTTTGTAATAAATTTTGAAGTCTTTGGCAAGCACCGGCAATTGCTCTGGCGTGGGGCGCAATGCCAAAAACATCGGGTCAAAATTGACCATATAGGCTTTGAGCAATTCTGGCGTGTCGCGCTCCGGGTCCAGCGTTACAAACAGCGCTTGCAAACGCTCGCCATCAGCACCCAATAGTTTTTTGACTTGCGCTAGCTCGATCATGGTGGCCGGGCACACATCGGGGCATTGGGTGTAACCGAAAAACATGACCACCACTTTGCCAGCAAAGTCGGTGAGGTGGCGTACTTGCCCGTTGTGGTCGCTCAGTTCAAAGCCTTTGCCGTAATCCGCGCCGGTCACATCCACCGAGCTAAACGATAACTTGTTGGGCTCACATGCAGCTAGCAGAAAGGTTGCTGCGCCCAGACCCAATCCCAGACCCATTCGCATCACACTACGGCGTTGCAACATACTGGCCGATCGAAGGGAAGCATGGTGTTTCATAAAAGGTAATGGTCCAGCAGCAAGGCAGCGAACAAGGCGCTGAGATGAATCAGCGAGAAGCGAAAAGTAGCGCGCGCCAAAGTGTCCGAATAGTTACGCATCAGGCGCCAGGCATAGACACAAAACCATATGCTCAAAACCACGGCGGCAGCCAGATACAACCAAGAACTCATGCCATACATAAAGGGCAACAAGCACGCGGCAAACAACACCCAGGTGTAGAGCAGGATATGTAGCCGGGTGAACTCACTGCCGTGGGTCACGGGCAGCATGGGCAATCCGGACTTGCGGTAATCCTCCACGCGGTACAAGGCCAGGGCCCAAAAATGCGGCGGCGTCCACAAGAAAATAATCAGAAACAAAATCAGCGCTTCGGGCCCGACATCGCCGGTCATCGCGGCCCAACCCAGCACCGGCGGCATGGCACCTGAGGCGCCGCCGATCACAATGTTTTGCGGCGTCAAAGGTTTGAGGATGACGGTGTAAATCACCGCGTAGCCGACAAAGGTGGCAAAGGTGAGCCACATCGTCAACGGATTAACCCAGAAAAACAAAATCGCCGATCCAGCGCCGCACAAGAGCGCAGAGAAAATCAAGGTTTGGGTGTTGCTCAGTTCACCGCGCGCGGTCGGTCGCCAGGAGGTGCGTTTCATCTTGGCGTCGATTTGTTGCTCTACGATGCAATTGAAAGCCGCAGCCGCAGCAGACACCAGCCAGATACCCAAACAGGCGATCGCCGCCAGCCGTACTTGCGCCCAATCCGGCGCGCCGGGCACTGCGAGCACCATGCCGATGAGCGCACAAAAAACAATCAGCTGAATCACCCGCGGTTTGGTGAGAGCGTTGAACTGCCGTACCACGGACATGGTGGGTAGCAGGGATGTGATACTGGCTGGGGCACTCACGTTGCTTTTCTCAAAGTTGTTGGCATTGCCACAAGACTGTTTGTGCGCACCTGGCTAATCGTTAGCAGCCACACGAGGCAAACCAACATGGCGCCTGCGCCACCGGTATGCAGCACAGCGGCCAACAGCGGCCAACCCAGTACCACGTTGCTCAGGCCCGTAGCCAGTTGCAAGGCTAACAGCAATCCCAGCAGCTGCATCGGGCGGCGCAGCGCGGGGTAGGCGCGCAATTGCCAGAGCACGAGCGCAATCACCACAACCAAGCCGCCTGCCATCCAGCGATGCACCATATGGATGGCGGTGAGCGCCTCAAAGCTAATCGGCTGGCCATCGGCTTGCAAACCCAAGGGACGCCAGAGCGTAAAGCCCTGCGCGAAGTCCATCGCCGGCCAATGGCTGCCTTGGCAGGTAGGGAATTCCATGCAGGCCAGCACCGCGTAATTCGTACTGACCCATCCGCCCAATGCGGCTTGCAACAACAGTGCAGCCAAGGCCAGCCACATACCGGTGCGCATAGATACTGCGACAAGCTGAACTTCCCGTGCACCCGCGTGCAGCCAAAGTTTCGCCGCCTGTAAAGTCAGCAGGCCCAGCAACACATACCCGCCCAGCAAATGCAAAGTGACGATAGCGGGAAAAAGTTTCATGGTGACCGTCAACGCACCAAAGGCACCCTGCACACACACCCACACCAAAGTCGCCATCGCCCAGGCGGGGTGCATGGGCGTGCGCTGTTGTAAAGCCCGTGCCTTGCGATGATCACGCCAGGCGCTTATGGCCAGTAGCACGATCAGCATTCCCACGCCCGATGCCAGGTAGCGGTGTAGCATTTCGATCCAGGCCTTGCCATGCGTGACCGGGCCTTCGGGGTTAGCCGTCTGCGCCAGCTCAATAGCGCCTAGCGCGCCGACCGGGCTCGCATGACCGTAGCATCCAGGCCAATCGGGGCAGCCCAATCCGCTGTCGGTCAGGCGGGTAAAAGCACCGAATAGCACCAGATCAAAAGTCAGGAATAAAGTGGTCACTGTCAAGGCGTAGTGCCACAGCCCCGCCTGGCGATGGCGCCCGCTCCACAACAGGTAAGCCAAAGGGATCGAAGCCACGGCCATTCCGATGAGCACCAGTTGGCCCAGCGGTGAGAGGTTCCAGAGCGGGGTATCCATGTTGTATTTAGCCAAGGCTTAACGCCCGGCGGTATCCCAAAACGCAGAGGCGCGCAACAGGCGCTCCATATCGCGTTTGACTTTGGGGGCCTGGTCTACATCCATGCGCGCCGGGAAACGCATCATCCAGTTGCCTAGCGGATCAACCACATACAAATGGTCCTGCAAGGCAGTGCCCTGCTCGGGCTGCAACCAGGTTTGCAATTGCGCGCTTGGCACGCGCAATACCGTTGCGGTGGCCAGCGCGGGCAGCAGGCTTGGGGCGATGGCAGCATCATCACTGACTAGCCAAACCCAATCGACACGGTCTTTTTCTTTGCCCACACCTTCGCGCAACTGGCGCTGCATGTACAAATGATGCTGACATTGCGCATCGCAGGCACCGCCTGCCACGCTGATCAGCAGCCATTGACCTTTGAGCGCGCGCAAATTGGTCTGCTTACCCTCCATCTGCACGGCCTGCATATCCGGTAAGGGGCGTTGCGGGTCGATAAGCGCGCCGAAATTCTGACGTGCCTGGGGCCGAATCAGGTAGTAGGTCATGTAGGAGGCCACTACCGGTGCGGCACAAACCAGCAAGACCATCAACATTTTCCAGCGACCCATTCGGGTATTCGCAGCGTTTGTAGCCATATCCTGTGGGGTGGGCATGGAATGCACAGTCAAACCCAGCGGTTCGTCACGTGAACTTTCAGTGGGAGCCATGGTTTGCCATATCCTGGGAAGTAGCCGCAGGGCGGCGAAAAAACTGAAACCACAGGTACAAGCCTGCTATCAGCAATGACAGCGCAAACCATTGGAATGCGTAGCCATAGTGCTTTTCAATACCAAAGTTGACCACCGACCATTGCCTGCGCAAGCCTTGGCTGGGCGGGCCTGACTCGCGCACCGTAAAAGCTTCCAGCGTCAACCCAGTTTGACTACGGTATTGATCCAAGTCCAGATTTTGCCGTATCGGCCCCTCGCCAGGCGCACCGGGGGCATAGAGCTTGGAAGGCACAAGGGCAATGTCGCCATAGACCGATACCCATCCCGACGGCGTTTGCACCCCGGGCAATTGCTCGCGCTGTTCAAAATTACGCGGCGCCCAGCCACGTTGCACTATCAGAACGTGGCCTTGCGGCTCCAAGCGCAAAGGCGTAAGGACAAAAAAGCCCACCTTGGCATCCATTTGGCGATTGTCCAAGTAGACAGTATGGGCGGGCAGCCAGCTCCCTTTTAGCTGCACGGGGTGATAAAGCACGCCACTTTCCTGCATACGGCCTTGTGCAGCCAATGCAATAACTTCGGCGTTACCTAAAGGCGTTTTACCCGCTTGCGCATGCATCGCGCTTTGCAAAGCCTCTTTTTGCGCTGCACGGTCCAACTGCCAAAAACCCAACGCCAGCCCCAGCAGGCTGAAAAAAGCCGCCGCCGCAGTCACGCGGTAGAACTTCGGGTCACGATTCACAAGATAATCCTATCCATGAGTTACTTTGTTGCCTTGGGCTTTTTAGCCGTGATCGCCAGCTTGGCCGCCGCCCTGTTTTTCATGTTGCGCGGCGGGAGCGGCGGGCCCAGCAAGTCGCGTCGCATGGCACGGGCTTTGGCCTTGCGGGTGGGCTTTTCTATTTTGATCTTCGTCTGTATCCTTTTGTCTTGGCAGGCTGGCTGGATTCAGCCTACCGGCATACCGCCGGGCGCCTGACCACTTCCCGCGTTTGACACCAAACAAAAAGGCACCTCGCGGTGCCTTTTTTGCTTCCGGCAGGCCTTACATCCAATAGACCAGGATGTACAAACCAAGCCAGACCACGTCAACAAAGTGCCAATACCAGGCAGCACCTTCAAAGCCGAAATGGCGCTCTGGGCTGAAGTGACCTTTTTGCAGGCGCAGAGTGATGAACAAAAGCATCAACATACCCACTAACACGTGAAAGCCATGGAAGCCCGTCAACATGAAGAAGGTAGAGCCGTAGATACCGGAACTAAGCTTCAGGTTGAGCGCCGAATAAGCGTGGTAATACTCATAGCCCTGAACGAGCAAGAAAGTAACGCCCAAAAGCACCGTCAACCACATAAAGCTAATGGTTTTGCTGCGATTGCCATCGATCAGCGCGTGGTGCGCGATGGTTAAAGTAACGCCCGAGCTCAAGAGCAAAGCCGTGTTGATCGTGGGCAACCAGAACGGGCCCATGGTGGTGAATGGCTCGATGATGCCGGCGGGCGAAGCAGTTACACCAGCAGCAAGACTGGGCCAGACCGATTTGAAGCCAGGCCACAAGAGTGCGTTATCCAAACTTCCCAGCGCAGGTACCGAGTGCGAGCGGGCCCACCACAGGGCGCTGAAGAAAGCGCCAAAGAACATGACTTCCGAAAAGATGAACCAGCTCATGCTCCAGCGGAAAGACAGGTCAATTTTTCGACCATACTGCCCAGTTTCACTTTCATGGACTGCCTCGCCAAACCATTGGAACAGCACGAAAAAGAGAAATAGCATGCCAAAGGCGAGCGAGTAACGGCCCCAATCAGAGCCATTTATCCACTGGCCCGCACCCAAGATCACGAAGAACAAAGCCAGCGAAGCCATAAAGGGGTGACGCGAGGGCTGGGGGACAAAGTAATACGGTTGTGCGCCGTGTGCAGTGCTACTCATTTCAACTCCATTTTTCCAAATTCGATTCTAGGAACGCAGCGCTTTGGGCTGCGCTCATTTACCAACCACCCAGGTAGCCAAACCGATCAGGCTGACTACCAAAACTAATACCGCAATAACGCCCGCCAGCAAGACATGCAATGGGTTTACCTTAGCCGCATCTTCCTCAAACCCGGCACGGCTGCGAATTCCAATAAACGACCATGCCACGGTTTTGAGACTGCGCAATAAAGACGGACGCGCCACATTGCCAGGTACTGCGTTCACTTCACTCATGAGCCGGTAACCTTTGACGCAAGGGCCGCAACCGGCGCAGGTGGAACCTTTCCACCCACCTCAAAAAAAGTGTACGACAGTGTAATAGTTGTCACATCTTTTGAGAGCTTGGGATCAATCACAAACACCACTGGCCAGGATTTCTTCTCACCGGCTTCCAGTGTGTACTGGTTAAAGCAAAAGCACTCCAACTTGTTGAAATGCGCCGCGGCTTGCTGCGGTGCATAGCTGGGGATAGCCTGGGCGGCCATGCGGCGATTCTGTGTGTTTTGGAATTCGTACATCACGGTCATCATTTCACCCGGATGCACTTGCAAAGAACTTTGGGCTGGCTTGAACTGCCAGGGGCCCCGGCTATTCGCGTCAAATTCCACCGTGATGGTGCGGCTGGTATCGACCTGCGTGTTAGCAGGGATTTTGGCTTTTTCACCAGGAACGGCCAACTCGGCCAAGGCCAGGATGTTCACTCCTGTCATCCGGCAGATTGCATCATAGATCGGAACCAAGGCATAACCAAAGCCAAACATGGCCAATACCACCACCGCCAGTTTGCGCAGCAAGGTGGAGTTATGAAAACGCGAGTTCATGCGCAACTTAGTGACTAAGCAAAACCATTTTGACAAATATGCCAATGAAAAAAACCACCGCCACCGAGGCGAGGCTCAAGGCCATGCGCAGGTTGGCTTTTTTCTGTTCAGGCGTCATACGGTCAGTCGATGATTTATGGCTTAAGCAAGAATTTTGTTGGCTGCAGCATTGAGCTTGGGTGGCGTCTCGAAGGTGTGGAAGGGAGCGGGCGAGGGCACTTCCCACTCCAAGCCTTCTGCACCTTCCCATGGGCGCTGAGGAGCTTTTTCACCGTGTCCAAGCATAGCCGGCAAGACCACGAAGAAGAAGAAATACACCTGCGCCAAGCCAAATGCAAAGCCACCGATTGAGGCAAGCGCATTGAAATCGGCAAACTGCATCGGGTAATCAGCGTAGCGACGCGGCATACCAGCCAGCCCCAGGAAGTGCATCGGGAAGAAGGTCACGTTAAAGGCAATCAGTGACCACCAGAAATGAATCTTGCCGCGTGTTTCGTTGTACATCACACCGGTCCACTTGGGCGCCCAGTAGTAGTAACCAGCAAACATGGCATACAAAGAGCCAGCCACCAACACATAGTGAAAGTGTGCCACCACGTAATAGGTGTCTTGCAACTGGATATCAATCGGTGCCATGGCCAGAATCAGACCGGTAAAGCCGCCCATGGTGAACACAAAGATGAAGCCCACGGCAAACAGCATGGGGGTTTCAAAGGTCATGGAACCCTGCCACATGGTCGCGATCCAGTTGAACACCTTCACCGCCGTTGGCACCGCGATCAGCATCGTCGCGTACATAAAGAACAGTTGGCCAGTCACCGGCATACCGGTCGTGAACATGTGGTGCGCCCAAACGATGAAGGACAAAATCGCGATGGACGAAGTGGCGTACACCATGGAGGTGTAACCAAACAAGCGCTTGCGGGCAAAAGCCGGGACGATTTGGCTGATGATGCCAAAAGCCGGCAAGATCATGATGTAGACCTCGGGGTGACCGAAGAACCAGAAAATGTGCTGGTACAGCACTGGGTCGCCGCCGCCCGCGGGGTTAAAGAAGGTAGTGCCAAAGTGACGATCGGTCAGTGTCATGGTGATGGCGCCAGCGAGCACAGGCATCACCGCAATCAGCAAATACGCGGTAATCAGCCAGGTCCAAGCGAACATAGGCATCTTCATCAAGGTCATGCCGGGTGCGCGCATGTTCAGGATGGTCACAATGATGTTGATCGAACCCATGATGGAAGACGCGCCCAGGATGTGCATGGCAAAAATGCCGGCATCCATACTCGGGCCTTGTTGCAAGGTCAGAGGCGCATAAAGGGTCCAACCGGCAGCGGGTGCGCCGCCAGGCATCCAGAAAGATCCCACCAGCATCAGACCGGCCGGAATCAGCAGCCAAAAACTGAAGTTGTTCATGCGTGCAAAGGCCATGTCGGCTGCGCCGATTTGCAACGGAATCATCCAGTTAGCAAAGCCCACAAAGCCCGGCATGATGGCGCCGAACACCATGATCAATCCGTGCATCGTGGTCAGCGAGTTGAACAACTCCGGATTCACAAGTTGCAAACCGGGTTGGAACAACTCGGCGCGAATCAGCATAGCCAGAATGCCACCGATGATGAACATGGTGAAGCTGAACAACAGGTACAGCGTGCCGATGTCTTTGTGGTTGGTCGCATACACCCAGCGCCTCCAACCCGTCGGGGCGTGGTCATGGTGGTCGTCATGGGCGTGATCGTGGTGGTCTAAAACTGCGCTCATACGGGTTTCCTTATCAATACTTCTATAGTTAAATTCAATAGGACCAAGCGGGCTTGCGCTTACTTGCGCAATGCGGCTACTTCCGCCGGTTGCACCAGTTGGCCGGTCTGGTTCGACCAGTGGTTTTTGGTGTAGCTGATAACCGCTGCGATATCGGTATTGCTCAGAGACTTCCAGGCAGGCATGGTCCCGTTATTCTGACCGTTGAGTAAAACCTTAATTTGCTTGGCCTTATCGGCATCGAGCACCACAGCTGCGCCATCGAGTGCCTTTATAGCGCCGCCGCCTTTACCACTGGTTTGATGGCAGGCCACACAGTTTTGGGCATAGACTTTTTCACCGCGCTGGGTAATTTCTGCCAGGGTCCAGACTTTGGAAGGATCGTCCGCCAAGGCGGCCATCTTTTTCTTCTCGCCCTCGACCCATTTGCTGTAGTCCTCAGCGGAAACTACCTTCACGTGGATTGGCATGTAGGCGTGCTCTTTACCGCAAAGCTCTTGGCACTGACCATGGTAGTCACCGATTTTTTCGGCGCGGAACCAAGTGTCACGCACGAAACCGGGAATGGCATCCTGCTTGATACCAAAGGCCGGGACGGCAAAGGCGTGGATCACGTCATTGGCAGTGGTGATGATGCGAATTTTCTTGTCCACCGGCACTACCAAGGCGTTATCGACTTTGAACAAATAGTCGTCCACGACTTCACCTTTTTTCGGGCCGCCGTTATTGGACATTTCACGCTGCTCGCCATCCAAGGTGGACACAAAACCAATGCCTTCGCCCTCGCCTTTGATGTAGTCATAGCCCCATTTCCACTGCATACCAGTGGCTTTAATGGTCACATCCGCATTGCTAGTGTCCTTCATCGCAACAACCACTTTGGTCGCGGGTAAGGCCATCAAAATCACGATGATGAAGGGGATAACCGTCCAGATAATTTCGACAGTCACCGACTCATGAAACGTGGCCGGCTTATGCCCGCGGGATTTGCGATGCTTCCAAATGGAATAAAACATCACTGCAAACACCGCGACAAAAATCACTGTGCAAAGAATCAGCATAAACCAGTGCAGCCATTGCTGTTCGCGCGCAATAGCGGTCACTGCAGGAGGCAGATTCAATTGAAGTACCGAAGGCCCACCGGGCAGGTC
>CAMBNY010000027.1 GCA_945869165.1 Comamonas sp. lk
GGCCTCATCATCGCCTTCCCTGGCCTGGTTTCTAGCGGCCTGACCAAAGACCCGACGGTGGATGCAGATACGGTGATGCAGCAACTGCAAACCGATTCACAGCAACGCACGGACGACAAAGCGGCAGCCGAAAAAGCCAATGCGGGTACGGCCGATGAACAAGAAGACCCCATGGCACGCATGCTGGAGTCTATGAAGGAAGACCAGGGCAAGAAGCCCTGATTGGCTAAGGCTAGGCCTGCCATGCGGGCCTGAGCTTGGCACCAGATTGCCTGGCGCTGCGAAGCGGCTAGGCATTAAAAAACCCCGCCAAGGCGGGGTTTTTTGTCGGCCGAAAACCTGCTAAAGGTTTACAGCTTTTGCGATTGCATGAAGTCGTCCATAGCCGCTTCAGACAGGCTGAACCACAGATTGCCATCACGACGGTAAGCGGAGTAGTCAGCGTAGATTTTTTTCCAGGCCGGGTTGGTGTCGCTCAGTTCGGCGTAAATGTCCGTAGCCGATTTGAAAGCTGCAGCCAAAATTTCTTTGGGGAAACGCTGCAGCTTGGCGCCTTGACCGAGCAGGGTTTTGAGTGCCGGCATGTTGCGTATGTCGTACTTGGCTTGCATATCGGTGTGCGCATAGGCTGCGGCGCATTCCACAATGGCTTTGTACTCCGAGGACAGGCCTTCGTAAGCTTTTTGGTTCACGTACAGCGACAATTGTGGGCCCACTTCCCAGAAACCGGGGTAGTAGTAGTTTTGCGCCACTTTGTTCAGGCCTAGCTTCAGGTCGTCATACGGGCCAACCCACTCGGCAGCGTCGATCGTGCCTTTTTCCAGGGCTTGGTAAATCTCGCCGCCTGGAATGTTCTGGGGCACCACGCCCAAGCGCTCTAACACCTTGCCGGCAAAACCACCGCAACGGAACTTCAGACCTTTGAGGTCATCCAAACCTTTGATTTCTTTGCGGAACCAACCGCCCATTTGCACGCCGGTGTTGCCCATAGGGAAGTTGACGATGCCCACTTTGGCGAAATGTTCGCGGAACAACTTGAGGCCATTGCCTTCGTACATCCAAGCCGTCATCTGGCGGCTGTTCAGGCCAAAGGGCACGGCGCAATCGAGCGCATAGGTGGGGTCTTTGCCGAAGAAATAGTACGAAGCCGTGTTGGCCATTTCGATGGTGCCGTTGCCAACACCGTCCAACACACCGAAAGCAGGCATCAACTCACCAGCTGCATGGGTGCTGATGGTGAACTTGCCGCCGCTCAACTCGCCCACTTTTTTGGCGAACACTTCGCAGACGCCGTACAGCGTATCCAGCGCTTTGGGGAAGCTGGAAGCACAGCGCCAACGCAAGGTAGCCTGTGCATGAACTGCGGGTGCAGCACCTGCCGCCAACACGCCCGCGATACCGGCATTTTTAATAATCGAACGACGATCCATAGTTAACTCCATTTAAGGGTGAAAGAAATTCAGGCCATCAGAAGGCCGTACGTCACCGTATGACCTGCCAATACGTCCAAGCGCGATTGTAGGAAGGCTTTAGGCCACTTTAAGCCGCTTTAGACAGGGGTTTTCCCTTGGAAGCCTGTGCTAATAGCCCTGCAAACCGGGTACCGATGGCCGCTTCGATGCCCGCAGCATCTAGGCCGTGCATGGCCATGAGCTTGCCCGGGTCGCCGTGTTCGATGAAAAGGTCGGGCAGGCCCAGGCTCAGCACCGGCAGCACCACGCCTGCCGCCTGCAAGGCCTCTTGCACCGCGCTACCGGCCCCGCCCATGACGGCAGCGTCCTCTACCGTGACGATAGCCGCATGGCTACGGGCAAGCTCGAGCAATAGTTCTTTGTCCAGAGGTTTGGCCCAGCGCATATTGACGGCCGTCAGCCCGAGTTTGTCGGCCACTGCGATCGCCGGGTACAAGAGCGTGCCAAAAGCCAAGATAGCGATGTTTTCGCCGTGCAGGCGAATTTCGCCTTTTCCAAAGGGCAAGCCCACCAAACTTGGCTGTACCGCGACCCCAGCCCCGGCGCCGCGCGGGTAGCGCACGGCCACCGGGTGGTTTTGCTCAAAGGCAGAGCTGAGCAACTGGCGGCATTCGTTTTCATCGGCCGGGCAGGCGATGCTCATATTCGGGATGCAGCGCAGGTAGGCAATGTCGTAGTTGCCGGCGTGGGTGGCACCATCGGCCCCGACCAGGCCAGCGCGGTCCAGGGCAAACACCACCGGCAGGTTTTGGATCGCCACATCGTGGATCAGCTGGTCATAGCCGCGTTGCAAGAAGGTGGAATAAATAGCCAGCACGGGCTTGAGGCCCTCGGTGGCCAGACCAGCGGCGAAGGTAACCGAGTGTTGCTCGGCAATGCCCACGTCAAAGTAACGCTTGGGGAAGCGTTTTTCAAACTCCACCAGGCCCGAGCCTTCGCGCATGGCCGGGGTGATACCCACCAGGCGCTCGTCCTGCGCCGCCATATCGCACAGCCAGTTGCCAAACACCTGCGTGAACGTAGTTTTTGGCGCGACCGAGGGCTTTTGTATGCCGATCGCCGGGTCAAATTTGCTTGGCCCGTGGTATGCAATCGGGTCGGCCTCGGCCATTTGGTAGCCCTGCCCTTTACGGGTCACCACATGCAAAAACTGCGGGCCGGTCAGGTGCTTGATGTTCTCTAAAGTGGGAATCAGCGAGTCCAGGTCATGGCCGTCGATGGGGCCTATGTAGTTAAAGCCAAATTGCTCGAACAAGGTGGCCGGTACCACCATGCCTTTGGCGTGCTCTTCGATGCGTTTGGCAAGCTCAAACAAAGTGGGCGCGCCTTTGAGGACGCTTTTGCCCACGCTTTTGGCCTTGGCATAAAACTGCCCACTCATCAGTTGCGCCAGATAGCGGTTGAGCGCGCCCACGGGCGGGCTGATGCTCATTTCGTTGTCGTTCAAGATAACCAGCAAGCGGCAATCTTCCACGCCCGCATGGTTCATGGCCTCGAAGGCCATGCCCGCCGTCAAGGCACCGTCGCCAATCACGGCCACCGAATAGCGCTTATCGCCCTGGATCTTGGCGGCCATGGCCATGCCCAAGGCTGCCGAAATAGAGGTGCTGGAGTGCGCGGTGCCGAAGGTGTCGTATTCGCTTTCGGCGCGCTGCGGAAAGCCGCTCAGGCCGCCCAATTGGCGCAGCGTGGACATGCGGTCGCGCCGCCCGGTCAGGATTTTGTGGGGATAGGTCTGGTGGCCCACGTCCCAGACAAAGCGGTCACGCGGCGTATCAAACACATAGTGCATAGCGATGCTCAACTCGACCGTGCCCAAATTAGAGCTAAGGTGCCCGCCGGTTTGGGCCACGCTGTGCAGCAAATAGCTGCGCAATTCATCGGCCACGCGGGGCAGGTCGGAGCGCGGCAGGCGGCGCAGGTCGTGCGGGCTGTTGATTTGCGAAAGCAAGGCGGTCGTGGGCTTGGCGTTATCGGGCATAAGGGTCAAATCGATGAAAAGTGTCAGCTTACGCGTACAAGACGTCTAGGCTATCCGTTTTTACGCAAATGGTAAAGCTTTCAATGGACACGGTGTATCACCATGTCCGCCAGTGCGGCTAAGGCAGAGGTATCGGGCAGGCCACTGCCCCGCAGCGCGGCGTGGGCCTGCGCAGCCAAGGTGGCCGCATAGGCACGACTGCGCTCCAGCCCCATCAGCGCCACATAAGTCGGTTTGTCGTGGTCAGCATCCTTGCCCACCGTCTTGCCCAGCGTGGCCGAATCGGCGGTCACGTCCAGCACATCGTCCACCACCTGGAAGGCCAGGCCAATGGCTTGGCCATAGGCCTCCAAGGCCTGGACGGCCGCCGCTGATGCCGTGCCACACGCCGCGCCCATCATGACGCTCGCTTGCAGTAAAGCGCCCGTCTTGAGCTGGTGCATGTGGCGCAGGCTGTCTTCGGTTAGGGCAAGGCCTACGCTGGCCAAATCAATCGCTTGGCCACCGGCCATGCCGACACGACCCGAGGCGCGGGCCAATATGGCACACAAGCGGGCCTGCACTGCTGGCTCCACGCTTGCGTCCATGGGCGTCAGCACCTCGAAGGCAAGGGTTTGCAATGCGTCCCCCGCCAGCAGCGCCCCGGCCTGGCCAAACTGCACATGCACTGTGGGTTTGCCCCGGCGCAGGACATCGTTGTCCATACACGGCATGTCGTCGTGTACCAGGGAATACGCGTGTATAAGCTCCACCGCGCAGGCCGCGCGGATGGGCGCGGCCTGCGCGCCGCTCGCCGGTGTGCCGCTTACCGCCTCAAAAGCAGCCAGCACCAGCAGGGGCCGCAGGCGCTTACCGCCGTCGAGCACGGCGTAACGCATAGCATTATTCAAATCAGTCGGGGCGGCCCATGCGCTTTGTGGGGGTGCGTGCGGGACTAAAAAGTCTTCTAGTGCACGTTCGACCTGGCGCAAGTGCTGCGCCATCCAGGGCTCCAGGGAAAAAGGCATAGGGCTTATGCGCCCTTCCAGGGTTTGATGGCGCCTTGGTCTAGTACTTTGATCTGGTCTTCCACCGCTTGCAGTCGGTCGCGGCAAACTTGTAGCAATTCGGCGCCGCGCTGGTAGCCCGAGAGCAATTGATCCAGTGGCAAGCCGCCGCTTTCCATACGCTCCACCAAGCCCTCTAGTTCGGCCATGGCCTCTTCATAGGCTGGGGCAACAGCGGTGGCTGCGGTAACTGAACTGGTGGCCTTGGGCATGCAAGCTCCGTGCGCGTTGATCGGAAGTAAAAAAATGTCGTCAAATTTTAAGCCACCAGCCCTTGAGGGGAAAAGCCAAATTTTGTGAAATTTACAAGGCTACAATCCCCCTCCCTTACGCCGGTGGCCGTGTTTGCGCTGCCTCCGGGTTTATTGACAGCGCCTTTTAAGGCGCGCCCTCCCTGTGGGGAGTCTTTAGGTCAGGTCCACCATGTCTGATTTAAGTCTTCAACTGCAGCCGGCCCTGAGCCAACTCCCCGTATCAAGCTACTTTGATCCGTCGCTGTTCGCGCGCGAGATGGAGAGCCTTTTCAAGCCAGGGACACGCTATGTAGGCCATGCACTGAGCGTTCCTGAAGTCGGCGACTACTACGCCCTACCCCAAGAGCAGGAAGGCCGGGCGCTGGTACGCAATGCCCATGGCATTGAACTGATTTCCAACGTTTGCCGCCACCGCCAGGCCGTCATGCTCAAAGGCCAGGGCTCTTTGCTCCATGGCGCGGGCAGCGCCGGCGGCAACATCGTTTGCCCCCTGCACCGCTGGACTTACAGCGGTAGCAATCACCCAGGCGGCTTGCCAGCGGGCAAGCTCATAGGCGCACCCCACTTTGCCGCCGACCCTTGCCTGAATTTGAACAACTACCCCTTGCAAGAATGGAACGGCCTCTTGTTTGAAGGCGGTGGCGCCAAGGTGGCTGAGCAAATGGCTGGCCTGGGCCCGCGCGCCGATCTGGACTTTGGCGGCTATGTGCGCGACCGGGTGGAAATGCATGTGTGCAACTACAACTGGAAAACCTTTATCGAGGTGTATTTAGAGGACTACCACGTAGGCCCCTTCCATCCCGGGCTGGGTAACTTTGTCACCTGCGACGATTTGCGCTGGGAGTTCAAAGACAACTATTCGGTGCAAACCGTGGGCCCCGGCAGCCGCCTGGGTTCGTCGGACGCCAGCGGCGGCTCGCCGGTCTATGAGCGCTGGCAAAACGCGGTGCTCAATTACCGCAATGGTGTGCCCCCGCCCTATGGCGCGATTTGGCTGACGCTGTACCCGCACATCATGATCGAGTGGTATCCGCATGTGCTGACCGTGTCCACCTTGCAGCCGCTGGGCGTGGACAAAACGCTCAATATGGTGGAGTTTTTCTACCCCGAAGAAATCGCTGCGTTTGAGCGCGAGTTTGTCGAGGCGCAGCAAGCGGCTTACATGGAGACTTGCGTGGAAGACGATGAAATCGCCGAGCGCATGGATGCTGGGCGCAAAGCCTTGCTGGCGCGCGGTGACAACGAAGTCGGCCCCTATCAAAGCCCGATGGAAGACGGCATGCAGCACTTCCACGAGTGGTACCGCAAACGCATGGGCGATGTGAGCGCGGCTGCTGCATGAGTTTTGCCCGCAGCGGCGGCAGCGCCTGGCAGGCGCTGTGGATGGTGTTGGCGGCCTTCCTGTTTGCCACCATGGCGGTGGGCGTGAAGTCTGCCTCGAATAGCTTTACCACCTTCGAAATCATTTTTTACCGCGGCATCGTCAGCGTCATCTTCATGGCGGTGGTGGTACGGGCACGTGGCGCCAGTTTGCGCACGCCCGTGCCCATGATGCACCTTACCCGCAGCGGCGTGGGCGTGCTGTCGCTGGGCTCGTGGTTTTATGCGATCGCCCATTTGCCCTTGGCCACGGCCATGACGCTGAACTATATGAGCGGCGTTTGGGTGGCGGCCTTTATCCTGGGCGGGGCGCTGCTCTACGGGCAGGCCGAAAAACAAGGCGCGCTGATGGGCACGGTAATGCTGGGCTTTGTTGGCGTGGTGATGACGCTGCGCCCCACCATCGACCACGACCAATTGTTCGCTGGCCTGATCGGCCTGCTATCGGGCATAGGCGCGGCCTTGGCCTATATGCAGGTCACGGCGCTGGGCAAGGCCGGCGAGCCCGAAGAGCGCACCGTGTTTTATTTTTCGGTGGGCACGGCAGTGGTCGGCGCGGTGGGCATGGCCTTTACCGACATGACGCCCTGGAGCCAAGTGAGTCCGCATGATGCGGCCTGGCTGGTACCGATTGGCGTGCTGGCCGCCCTGGGCCAATGGTGCATGACACGCGCCTACCGCAAAGGCGCCACGCTGGTGGTGGCCAGCATGCAGTACTTTGGCATTGTGTTTGCCAGCATTTACAGCCTGCTGCTGTTTGGTGACCACATCGCCCCGCTCGGCTGGGCCGGCATCGCCGTCATCTTGACCAGCGGCGTGCTGTCCACTGCGCTGCGTGCGCGGGCGCTGCCCGATACGCCGGCGGAGGAACATTAAGGCGCAAGGGTTGCCGCAAGCCCTGCGCTACAGTTCAACGCCAGCCTCCCGAGCCAACTTCACTACGGCGCTCGCCGTTTACGCCATGTACACCACTTTGATTTCTGCCGAACAACTGCTGCAACTACAGCAAGCCACGACGCCACTGATGGTGTTTGATTGCAGTTGCGAGCTGACCCGCAACGAAGCCGGGGGCGAGATGTTTGCGCAAAGCCATATCGCAGGCGCCGTGTTTGCGGATCTGGACCGCACACTCAGCGCCAAAGGGGACAGGCAACTTACCGGCGCACAAAGCGGAGGTCGCCACCCTTTGCCACCGCGTGAGACGGTAGCCCAGTGGTTGTGCGATGTGGGTTTTAGGCAGGGCATGCAGGCCGTGGTCTATGACCGCCAGGGTTCGAGTTTTTGCGGGCGCTTGTGGTGGATGCTGAACTGGCTGGGGCACGATGCCGTGGCGGTGCTGGACGGCGGGCTGAACGCCTGGACGGCGGCAGGCGGCGGCACCGAAAGTGGTGCGATGCAGACGCTGCCAGTGCAGCAAGCCGGAGACTTTGTGTTACACGAGCCGCTGGTGACGCTGCTGCAAGCCGAGCAAGTGTTGCAAAGCCTGGGGCGCGTAACGCAAACAATTGTGGATGCGCGCGCGAACCCGCGCTTCAAAGGCGAAGTCGAGCCGCTGGACCCGGTGGCCGGGCATATTCCGGGTGCCTTGAACCGCCCGTTTAATCTGAACTTGGATGCCGATGGCAAATTCAAACCGGCAGCGCTATTACGTGCTGAGTTTGAAGCGCTGCTAGGTGCGCGTGGCACTGACACCGTGGTGCACCACTGCGGCAGCGGCGTGACCGCCATCCCTAATATTTTGGCAATGCAAATCGCCGGGCTCGGGAACACGGCCTTGTTTGCGGGAAGTTGGAGCGAATGGTGCAGCGATCCGCAACGGCCGGTGGCCAAAGGTTGAGGTGCCTGCGCTAAGCCTTTGTTGCGCCGCGCGCAGTGGGATTAGCTCTGACCCAGAAGTGTGATCTGTCTGAGAGTTTTATAACAAAAAGGGCCGCTTGTTGCGGCCCTTTTTGGGTAGGCAACGTTGGCTTAGAAAGACAAAACAAGCGAAGTCGCCATGGACTGCTTATCTTTGCTGTAAGTCAGACCACCGGTGCTGAGGAAGTTATAGCCACTAGATTGATCTAGGCGGAATTCGGTTTTCCACTGGGTGGTGGAATTGACCTGGTAGTTGGTACCCACGGTTAAGCGCATCAAGTTCGCACCTTTGGTCGCCAAGCCGGTGTCAGCGGCATAAGCGAAGCTGCCATCGGAAGCGCGCTCAGGGCCTAATCCGTTACCGTTTATGCCACCGTTATCGTAATAAGTGCCGCCACCGTTCTCGCTATTCATCAGGTAATCAGCGCGGGCCAGTAATTGGAGGCGGGGCACAATTTTGTAACCCACCAAGCCCGATACACCTTGCCAGCTGGTACCGCCGCCGTTAGCACCGGCGCGGTCCATACGGCCAATGCTAAATTGCCCGTTAACCTGCCAGTCGCCACGTGTAATTCCGCCATCGAGCGCCATGATGTCAAACACACGGTTACCACGTCCATGCAAGCCGGACAAGGCCACATAACTTGTGTCGTTAACATACCAGTCGCCTCGGTAGGCGAATACTACTGTTTTCGCCATTGACTCTGCTACTGAAACTGGATCAGGTTGGATCAAGCCAGCGCCCGTATCGAACCACGCCACCGCCCGAGGTGCGGAATTGTCATCCGAAGCACCATCGGCATTACCCACCACCCACTTGAACGCATATTTCCCACCGCCCAGGCTATAGGCCATACCCACACCGGTATAGGCGGTTGCACCGGCCAAATCGTACAGAGCGTTGTGGGTGATTAACTGGTTACCCAAGGTAGGGTTGGCATTCGGGAAAATATATTCATAGCCTTGAAAGTCCGGTATCAGGCCAGCAATGATGCGCGAGTTTTTATTGAGGGGAATCGACAGCGAGGCCTCTTGCACCATCGGGTCGCCGCCGGGCAAAAGACGCAGCGTCCAATCCACGCCCTCGCCATCCTGCGATTCTTTGGTGATCTGAATCATGCCGAATTCTTCTGCGCCGTAACCCGCACTGGCGCTGAACTCATTGCTGGCGCTGGTCGTGTTGCGCTTGAACGCAGCCTCCATCACGCCATTGATTTTCAAGCCCTTAAAGCCGGATTGTTCGGTGTCGTCTTCACCCAAATCCAAACGCTGCTCCAAGCGGTTGACCTGCTGGGACAGCGGCGTCACGTCAGGCTGGGCAGTGATGGCCTCCACCTTTTGTTGCAAGGTTTGCAACTGGGCTTTCAAGGACTGAATTTCCTTTTGCAGCTCTGCGGCCGATTGGGCATGGGCGCCAGCCCATGGGAGTACGCCGGCCAAAGCCACGATCCATAGTTTTTTCTTCAAGTTCATTGCATACTCCTTTAGGTCAATAAATCTGTTTGCGCCCGGTGCGCCCCGGCTAATCCACTTTGCGGTAGGCCGCTGCCATTTCCTGCGCCCTGCGCCTTTCACGGCGGGACATCCACACACTGGCCGTGAGCACGCCGATGCTGACCACCACCACCGTCAGCGTGGCCACCGTGTTGACGCTGGGGTTCAAACCCAAGCGGGCTCGGCTGAAAATCGTAATCGGCATGGTAGTCGAACCCGGCCCGTTGAGAAAGGCCGAAATTACCACATCGTCCAGGGACAGCGTAAAGGTTAGCAGCCAGGCCGAGGCCAGCGCCTGCGATATCAGCGGCAGGGTAATCAGGAAGAACACCTGGGCCGGCAGGGCGCCCAGGTCTTGGGCCGCCTCTTCGAGGGAGGGGCTCATTTCCTGCAAGCGCGAGAGCACCACCACGGTGGCGTAGGCCATGCCCAGCAAGGTGTGGCCCAGCCAGATGGTGGCAAAACCTCGGTCGGGAAAGCCGAACATTTTCTGCACCGAGACCAGCATGAGCAGCAGCGACAGGCCGATGATGACCTCGGGCATAACCAGCGGCGAATTGACCATGCCCGCAAACAAGGTGCGCCCGGGGAAGCGCTTGAAACGGTGCAAGGTAATGGCCGCCAGCGTGCCCAGCACCACCGAAGAGCAGCCGGTGGCAAAAGCGATTTTCAGGGACAGCTTAAAGCCGTCGATGATTTCGGTGTCCTGCATCAAGGCCTCATACCAGCGCAGCGAAAACCCACCCCAATTGGTCACCATGGGGCTGGCGTTGAAGCTAAACACGATCAAGGTGAAGATCGGTAGGTACAAAAACACAAACACCCCACCCATCCAGGCAAAGCCGGTGCGGCGGCCCAGCGCGCTCATGCGCGGCCCCCGGCTGTGCTTTCGGCCTGGTATTTGTTGAACAAGGCCAGCGGGATGATGATGAGGGCGACCATAGCCACGGCAACACTGGCTGCCATAGGCCAGTCGTTGTTACCAAAAAACTCATTCCACAGCACATGGCCGATCATCAAGGTCTCGGGGCCGCCAAGAAGCTCTGGAATCACAAATTCGCCCACGCAAGGGATGAACACCAGCATGGAGCCCGCAATGATGCCGCTGGCGGACAGGGGCACAGTAATGCGCCAAAAGGCCTGCCAAGGCGTAGCGCCCAAGTCCAGCGCCGCTTCCAGCAGGGTCAAGTCCATCTTCACCAAGTTGGCGTAGAGCGGCAAGATCATGAAAGGCAGATAGGTATAGACCATGCCCAGCACCAGCGAAAACGGGGTGTTCATCATCTTGATGGGGTCGGCAATCAAGCCCAATGTGATCGCCACGTTGTTAATCACACCGGCATCGGCGAGCAGCATCTTCCAAGCGTAGACGCGCAGTAAAAACGAAGTCCAAAAAGGCAGCATGACCAGCATCAGCAAAGCCGGGCGCCTATCGGCCGGACTTCGCGCCAGAAAATACGCGAAAGGGTAGGCGATGAACAGGCAAATTGCGGTCGTTATGGCCGCGATCTTGATGGAACTGAGGTAGGCGGTGAGGTAGAGCGCGTCCTGGGTCAGACTGATGTAGTTGCCGTAGCGCAAGGCCAGAACCAGCGCATCGTCCTTGAAGCTAAGCACGTCTTTGAAAAACACCGTGTCCATTTCAGACACGCTGATTTTGAAGACCACCAAAAACGGCATTAAAAACACCAGCAGCAAAAACACCATGGGCACGCTGATCACCGCCACCCTGCCCCAGCGCCCTACCAGATGGGCGTAGCCGGGGCTGGACGCAATCAAAGCGCTCATTGGCTTAGCGCGTTAGCACCACCACATCGCTGCCGGACCACCACACATAGACCGCGTCACCCCAGGTCAGCGACGAACTGCCGTGGCGTGCGTCGTTGGTATGCGTCACCTTGACCACCAGGCCACTGGCGAGTTTGACGTGGTAGGTGGTGAGGCTGCCCAAATAAGCCAGCTCGGTAATCACGCCCTGTGCCAGGTTGTAGCCCACTTCGGCAGCGAGTTCGCGCTGCGCGTCAGTGACCGGTTCCTTCTGGACAGACATTTTTTCCGGCCGCACCGCCACATGGACATCCATGCCTTGGGTACCAGTGATGCCATGGCTGACATAGTGTTTGCAATCTGCCGAAGCGATGATGACATGGTCCGCTTCATCGACCTCCACCGCGCCTTTGAAGATATTGACGGTGCCAATAAAGTCAGCCACAAACAAGCAATTGGGCGTTTCGTAAATTTCGGCGGGTTTGCCGATTTGCAAAATCTTGCCCTCGCTCATGACCCCGATGCGGGTGGCCATAGTCATGGCCTCTTCTTGGTCGTGGGTCACCATGACGCAGGTCACGCCCACGCGCTCGATGATGTCCACCAGTTCCAACTGCGTACGCTGGCGCAGCTTGGCGTCCAGGGCGCCTAAGGGTTCGTCCAGCAAGAGCAACTTGGGGCGCTTGGCCAAACTGCGGGCCAGCGCCACGCGCTGCTGCTGCCCACCCGAAAGCTGGTGCGGCTTGCGCTTGGCGTATGGCTTGAGCTGTACCAAATCCAGCATTTGCGTGACCCGCTCTTCGATCTGGCCTTTGGGCATGCCGTCACGCTTGAGGCCAAAGGCTACGTTCTCCCACACCGTCAGGTGCGGGAACAGCGCGTAGCTTTGGAACATCATGTTGATGGGGCGCTCGTAGGGCGCCAGGCCCACGATGTCTTGCCCGGCCAGCAATATGTGTCCCGAGGTTGGCACCTCAAAACCAGCCAGCATGCGCAGCAAGGTGGACTTTCCACAGCCCGAAGAACCGAGCAACGCAAAAATCTCGCCCTGCGCGATGTCCAGGCTCACATCGTCCACCGCAAACACATCGTCAAATTGTTTGACGATGTGTTGGATTTGCAAAAAAGGCGCTGTTTGGGCAGCGCGCGCTAAAGGTTCGGTCGGTGCCACGCCAGCGTCCTAATTTGCTAACAACACGCTTTAGATGCCGGTTTTGAACGAGGTGTAGGCCCGCGTGGCCAAGCGACGCACGTCATTGCTCAGGGCTTTGGGGGCGACCATCATGGCCATCTCCGCGCTCGTTGGGAAGACCGAGGGGTTTTTTGCGACCTCGGGATTGATGAACTTGCGCGACTCTTTGTTGGGGTTGGCGTATTTCACTTTATTGGTTAGACCGGCATGCACCTCGGGGCGCATGATGTAGTTCATAAACTTCAAGGCATTTTGCGGATGCGCGGCATCGGCGGGAATCGCCATCATGTCAAAGAACAGCACCCCGCCGGTCTTGGGCACAAAGGCCACCACGTCCTGGCCGGTTTTGCCTTCGATGGCGCGGGCACGGGCGATATTGATGTCGCCGTTCCAGCCTAGGGCCAGGCAAATAGAGCCGCTGGCCATGTCATTGATATAGCCCGACGAGCTAAACAGTGTCACATACGGGCGCACCCCTTTGAGCAAGGCCAAGGCTTCTTTGTAGTCGTCCGCGTTTTTGCTGAAGGGGTCTTTGCCCAGGTAATGCAAAGCGGCGGGCAATACTTCGGTGGCGCTGTCTAAGGTGCTGACGCCGCAGCTCTTTAGCTTGCTGACATATTTGGGGTTAAAGAACAATTCCCACACATTGGCCGGCATGGGCTCGTTACCCAGCGCCGCTTTGACTTTGGCGGTATTGATACCGATGGTGGTGTAACCCCAAAGCCAGTTGACCAGGTACTGGTTGCCCGGGTCGATGTTCGCGATTTGGGCTTGGATGTCCGGATCCAGGTTTTTCAGGTTGGGCAGTTGGGCTTTGTCCAGCTTGGCCAGAAGGCCGCCATCCATCTGCAAGCGCGCAAAGGTGGAACTTGGCACCACGATGTCATAACCCGTTTTACCGGCGACCAACTTGGCGTGCAGGATTTCATTGTTGTCATAGGTGTCGTAGCGCACCTTGATGCCGGTCTCTTTCTCAAAATTGGGGATGGTGTCTTCAGCCAGATAGTCCGACCAGTTATAGATATTGAGGACCTTTTCCTCTTCGGCTTGCGCCGGGACTGCCACAGCGAAGACGCTGCACGCTAGGGTCAGGCCGAGTGCCAACTTGCGCCCGAATGCGAAATCATGAGGTTTAGCCACAACCATCTCCTTTACAACAATCAAAAACACAGCGAAGCGAAGGCCCGCCAGCTACGAGCGCCCACCATAGTAATGCGCTTTGGCGCCCCCGGCCGCCAAGCAAGCACCTGGGATACGCGAAAAAAACAAGTTTCTGAACCCATTCAAACCGGCGCTGCCGATTCGGAAAATGCCTGCTGGGCCTCTTGCGCCCGCCGCCGCGCTTGACGCGCCACCCGAAGACTGTAAACGATTACAGCAATCGTGATCGCACTGATAAGCAAAGTCGCTGCGGCGTAAATCGTCGGGTTGATACCTCTCCTAGCGTACCCGAATATCACCTGGGGCAAGGTATTGACGCCGGGACCGGACAGAAACTCGGAAATCACCACATCGTCAAAAGAAAGTGTGAAGGACAGCAAAAAACCGGCCACGATCGCCTGGGCGATATTGGGCAGCGTCACCAGAAAAAACACCTGCGCCGGGCGCGCGCCCAGGTCCATGGCGGCTTCTTCGATGGATCGATCCACTTCCAGCAGACGCGATTGGACGACCACCATGGCATAGGCCATACCCAAGAGCGTGTGACCCAGAATAATGGTGAGCAAGCCCCGCTCGGGCCAGCCAAATACGTTCTGGATGCCGACCATCAGCAACAGCAGAGAGAGGCCGATCACCACTTCAGGCATGACCAAGGGCGCATTGACCATGCCAGAGAACACGGTGCGCCCGGCAAAGCGCTGGTAGCGCACCAACACGAAGGCGGCAAAGGTACCGAGCACCGCTGACAATATTCCTGTGGCCAGGGCGATCTGCAGGGACAGCCAAAAACCCTCCACAATTTTGTTGTCCCGGCCCAATGCCTCGTACCAGCGCAGGGAAAAACCGGTGAACACCGCATCCTGGCGGGTACTATTGAAGGAAAAAACCACCATGAACATCAGCGGCAGATAAAGAAACAGAAAAATCAGAACCATCCAGGCGCGGCCAAAGTAATCTTGGACAAGGCGGTACATGTTTAGGCCTTCCCGGGCGCGGCCTGCGCCGCGGAGCGGTAGTAAAGGGCCAGCGGCACGACGATCAGGGCGATCATGCTCACCGCCAGTGCACTGGCACGCGGCCAGTTGTTGCTGGTGAACATTTCGTCCCAGACCACACGGCCCACCATCATGTTTTCCGGCCCGCCCAGCAGCGAAGGAATCACAAACTCACCCACTGCCGGGATAAACACCAGCATAAAACCGGCGATGATGCCGGCGCGCGAAAGCGGTACGGTCACCAGCCAAAAAGCTTTGAAGGGCGAGGCGCCCAGGTCGTGCGCCGCCTCCAGCAAACGCATGTCCAGCTTGACCAGGGTCGCATACAGAGGCAACACCATAAAAGGCAAATAGACATAAGTCATGCCCACCAGCATGGACACATCGGTATAGAGCATTTGCACCGGTTCATCCACCACTCCTAGCGCCATCAACAAGCGATTGAGCACGCCTTGGTCAGCCAATATGCCTTTCCAGGCATACACACGCAATAAGAATGAAGTCCAAAAAGGCAGCATCACCATCATCAGCAGCGCCGGGCGCACGGCGGGGGACGAGCGGGCAATCGCGTAGGCAAAGGGGTAGCCCAGAAAAAGACACAGGAAGGCGGTACACAGGGCATACGCCAAAGAGCGTAAGTAGGCTTCGACATAGATGGTTTGCACCAAGCCGCTGCCTTCGGCATGGGCAAAAATACTGCTGTAGTTTTCATACTTCAGGCGCAGCACACCGGCTTGGGAGTCCCACAAGGGCTTGAAGGGATGGATGTCGTTGCCCATATCCACAAAGCTGATGTAGAGCAAGACCAAAAAAGGCAGCATGAAGAAAAACAGCAGCCAGGCCATGGGCACGCCAATGACAAAACGCCTGCCAGGTGCGGGCAGGCGTTGAAGTAAGCCGGTGAACATGTGCATGGCAAGGCTTCAGGCCGCAGGCAATAAAAAAGGACTGTTCACGCAGCGCATAGAACAGTCCTGATGCCTAGGGCACGCGCAATTATTTGCCTTTTTTGAAGCTGGTAAATGCGTTGGACATACCTTCGCGGCCCTCGTTGGTGAACTTGCCGGGCTTGACCATTTTGGCGGCTACGGCCGGCTCGATGAAGATGGTCTTGTTGCCGGAAACCTCAGGCTTCATCTTTTCCATAGCGGCTTTGTTGCCGGTGGGGTAGCTCATTTCATTGGACACCTGGGCACCGCTTTCGGCACGCAGGTAGAAGTCGATGAAGGCATGCGCATTGCCGGGGTGCTTGGCGTCTTTGGTAATGGCCATAGTGTCAAAGAAGATCATGCCGCCGGTGCTAGGCAGCAAGGCTTCGATCACGTCTTTGGAGCCATTTTCCTTGGCGCGACCGGCCGCGATATTGATGTCGCCGGACCAACCCACCACAGCGCAAGCCTTGCCACCGGCGATGTCGTCAATCATGGTGGAGCTGAAAATGCGAACGTCTTTGCGTACTTTGGACAACATGTCCACCGCCGCTTTGTGGTCTGCCGGGTCATTGGAATACGCGTCTTTGCCGATGTAATGCAAAGCAGGAGGAATGATCTCGGTGGGCGAGTCCAGGTAGGCGATGCCACAGGACTTGAGCTTGGAGGTGTACTCGGGCTTGAAGACCAGGTCCCAGGCGTTTTCCGGCATGGGCATCTTGCCCAGTGCTTTCTCCACTTTGGTGCGGTTGATGCCCACGGTGGTGAAGCCCCAGGCCCACGGGACCAAATGCTTGTTGCCGGGGTCGGCATTGGCAAGGGCTGCCATGATGTCGCTATCGAGGTTGCCGTAGTTTTTCAGCTGGGCGCGGTCCAGCGGCTGGAAAAACCCTGCCTCGACCTGGGCAGGGCTAAATGCCGTGCCTGGCACCACGATGTCGTAACCCGTGTTGCCGGCGACCAGTTTGGCATTGAGCGCTTCGTTGGTTTCAAAGGTGTCGTAATTGACTTTGATGCCGGTTTCTTTTTCGAAAGCAGCGATCATGCCTTCAGGGATGTAGTCCGGCCAGTTGTAGATATTGAGGACTTTTTCCTCCGCCGGGGCACTGGCAGCTGGCGCCGGTGCGGGTGCTGCTTCTTCTTTCTTGCCGCATGCAGCAAGCGCCAGCGCCACCAGGGTCAGGCTAAATAGGTATTTGGACATCGAGAAAACCTCCACAAAAAGGCGATTTAAAAAAAGAATGCAGCCACGCGGCGGACGCCAACAGGCTGTGAGCCGAAATTATAGGTTTGGCGAGAGCCAGCCAAAGCGCCTTGCATCGGCAAGGGTTTTATTCAAGGCAAGGCGGATCAAGCCCATCATTTCATCGATCTGGGCACGCGTAATGGTCAGGGGCGGCGCAATAATCATGCGGTCGCCTACGGCGCGCATGATCAGGCCGTTGGCAAAGCAATGTCCGCGGCACACCATGCCCACCGATAGCTCGGCGGGAAATACGGTGCGGGAGGCCTTGTCCTTGACCAGTACCAGCCCGGCCATCAGCCCGCAGGTCTCGGCCTCGCCCACTAAGGGATGATCGAGAAGCGTAGCAAACTGCGCCGCCAAATAGGGGCCCACATCGTCGCGCACCCGGCCCACCAGGTTTTCGCTTTCCATGATGTCCAGGTTCGCCAACGCTACCGCGCAGGCCACCGGATGGCCGCTGTAGGTGTAGCCGTGGTTGAACTCGCCGCCCTGCTCTATCAAGACCTTGGCCACGCGGTCGCCCACCATCACGCCACCCAAAGGGATGTAGCCGCTGGTCACCGCTTTGGCAAACGTAATCAGATCGGGCCGGTAGCCAAATTTTTCATAAGCAAACCAATGCCCCAAGCGGCCGAAAGCGCAAATCACTTCGTCGCTGATCAGCAAGATGCCGTACTTGTCCACAATGCGCTGAATCTCGGGCCAATAACTGGCGGGCGGGATGATGACGCCACCGGCACCCTGCACCGGCTCAGCAATAAACGCCGCCACTTTGTGCGCACCCAGGGCCAAGATGCGCTCTTCCAGCCATCCAGCGGCACGGATACCAAAATCATGCGCCGACTCGCCGGGCTGTGCGTTCTCGAAAAAATAGGGCTGACCGATATGGCTGATATTAGGAATGGGCAAGTCGCCTTGCGCGTGCATGCCGCTCATACCGCCCAAAGACGCGCCAGCCATGGTGCTGCCGTGGTAAGCGTTAGTGCGGCTGATGATGATTTTGCGCTCGGACTGGCCCAGCAAATCCCAGTAGCGGCGCACCATGCGCACATTGGAGTCATTGCTCTCGCTGCCGCTGGAAGAATAAAACACATGCTCAAAACTACGCCCACCCACCGTGGGCGCTAGCGAGGCCAAGCGCGCCGCCAGCGTGGCCGCAGGCACGTTGGTGGTTTGGAAAAAACTGTTGTAGTAAGGCAGCTTGAGCATTTGCGCGTGCGCAGCATCGGCCAATTCTTTACGGCCATAGCCCACGTTCACGCACCACAGGCCGCTCATCGCGTCCAGCACACGGTTGCCTTCGGAGTCCCACACATAAATATCTTTAGCCTCGGTCATCACGCGCGCACCGCGCGCATTGAGGTCTTTGAAATCAGTAAAGGGATGCAAAAAATGCGCGCTATCGAGGGCTTGGATATGACTGGTATCGACAATGGAATTCATGACAGCTTCCGTAGACAAGACAAGGTTGTATCAGTAAAAAATGAGCGGCAGCGGCATTTGAGCAGACTGCGCGCTACACGTGCAAGAGCAAATGCTCGCGCTCCCAGGGCGAAATCACTTTCATGAACTCTTCGAATTCCAGTTCTTTGATTTCGGAGTACACCGTGATGAACTCTTTGCCCAGTACCTCGTGCAAATCCGATTCGCGGCGCAACCAGTCCAGCGCCTCGCCCAGGCTGCGCGGCAGCGCGTAAGGAGACAAATAGGCATCGCCCTTCATCTCGGGTTTGGGGGCAATTTTGTTCTTGATGCCCAGGTAACCGCAAGCCAGGGTCATGGCCATAGCGACATAGGGGTTGGCGTCCGAGCCGATCACCCGGTTTTCCACCCGGCGCGCCGAGGGTTCGGAAATGGGGGAGCGTATGCCCACCGAGCGGTTGTCATAACCCCATTCGATATTGATGGGCGCTGCCGAATGGCGGGTTAGGCGGCGGTAGCTATTCACATAGGGTGCCACCAAAGCCATGGCCGCAGGGATATAGCGCTGCAAGCCGCCGATGTAATGCATAAACATGTCGGAGGCGCTGCCATCTTCTTTGCTGAACACGTTTTTACCGGTTTGCACATCCACCAAACTCTGGTGCACGTGCATGGCACTACCCGGCTCACCGGCAATGGGTTTGGCCATGAAGGTGGCGTACATATCGTGGCGCAATGCCGCTTCGCGCACCGTACGTTTAAAGAAAAACACCTCGTCGGCCAGGCCCAGAGGCTCGTTATGGAAAAAATTAATTTCCATTTGTCCAGCGCCTACTTCGTGGATCAAGGTATCGACATTGAGCTCCATCTTCTCGCAGTAATCGTAAATTTCTTCAAACAGCGGATCGAACTCATTGACCGCGTCGATGCTGTAGGCCTGGCGCGAGGTTTCAGCGCGGCCGCTGCGGCCAATGGGCGCTTTGAGCAAGGTATTGGGGTCGGTGTTGCGCGCGGTCAGGTAAAACTCCAGTTCCGGCGCCACGATCGGTTTGAGCCCTTCGGCGGCAAACAACTCACACACTTTGCGCAGCACGCTGCGCGGTGCAAAAGGCACTAACTTGCCCTGGTGGTCAAAGCAGTCATGAATCACCTGGGCTGTCGGGTCGGTCGCCCAGGGAACGATGCGCACGGTGGAAGGGTCGGGCCGCAACTGCATGTCGCGGTCGGTGGGTTCGATCACGTCGTAATAGGGCCCGCTTTCCGGAAATTCGCCGGTCACGCCCATCGCAACAATGGCTTGCGGCAGGCGCATACCCCGGTCTTCGGTGAATTTGGCTCGGGGCAAAATTTTGCCGCGCGCCACGCCGGTTAAATCAGGTACCAAGCATTCGACTTCAGTCACGCGGCGCTCGTTGAGCCACTGCTCCAGGTCATTGAAAGTCATATTTTTCGGTTCGGACATGGTGTTTTGCCTCCGCTGCGGGCGAGCCTGCAAGGCCAGCCTGGCGCTCTATCGTTATGGGCACCTATTTTGCACCGGTTTGGCAGAGCCTTATAAATAGTCCTTAATGCGGTGGTACAGCATGCCCAGCACCAGACTGGGGGCGCGCAGCAAGGCGCCGCCGGGGAAATCCCGATGTTGCAGGCGGGAAAACAATTCAAAACGCGCGGCCTCACCGGCCATAGCCTGCGCCACCAGTTGCCCGGCCAGACCCGTCAGCGCCACGCCGTGACCGCTAAAGCCTTGCAAGTAATAGACGTTTTTGCCCACGCGACCGAAATCCGGTGCGCGGTTCATGCTGATATCGACAAAGCCGCCCCAGGTAAATTCAATCGGTGTACCGCGCAACTGCGGGAATACCGTAGCCATGCGCTCTGCCATGCGCTGCTGCAAACGCGCCGGTGTGCGGCTGGAATAACTGACGCGCCCGCCAAACAGCAATCGCGCATCCTGGCTGAAGCGGAAATAGTCCAGCACCACATTGTTGTCACAAGCCGCCGCGCCACTGGGAATCAGGCGCTGCACCAGGGCTGGGTCCAAACGTTCCGTGGCCACGATATAGGTGCCCACCGGCATGACGCGCGCCGCAATTGAGGGCGCCAGCTGCGGCCCGAAGGCGGGCAAAGTGCAATTACCCGCTAGCAACGCGTAGCGCGCACGCACTTGCCCGTGTTCGGTGCGCAAGCATACGCCCGCATCTTGCGTGATGGATAGGGCCGCTGTGTTTTCATAAATCTGCACGCCCATGCCTAGCGCCGCTTGCGCCAGGCCGAGTCCATATTTCAATGGATGCAAATGACCGGAACGCGTTTCGTAAGCGCTGGCGACATAGCGTGGGCTGTCGATGAAACTACGCACCGCAGCCCCATGCGCACGCACAGTGGCCAGCCCGTAGCTTTTCTCCATGGCGTCCATTTCGGCGTCCAGTGCCGTCGCCTTGCGCACCGAATCGGCAACATACAAATAGCCATTTTTACGCTCACAGTCGATACCAAACTGTGCGATGCGCTGATCAATCAGATCAATCGCTTCCAGGGACATATCCCAAGCCTGGCGCGCTGCGCCTAGGCCCAACTGTTGCTCGAACACCTGCTGTCCGCTGGCAAAGCCGACGATGACCTGCCCGCCATTGCGACCCGAGGCGCCGCTGCACACGCGATCAGCCTCCACAACCGCGACCTTAAAGCCGCGCTGTGCCAGCTCTATAGCCGCCGACAGTCCAGCAAAGCCAGCGCCCACTACCACCACATCGGTCTTTACCTCCCCATTCAGCGAGGGCTGCAGCGCTGCCCGCGTCACGCTAGCTTCGTAATAACTCTGGCGCTTGAGCAAAGCGTCCGATTGGAGTAGAGCAACCATAGGTCTCAATGCATGCTGTGTGGAACGGCTAGGGCGCAGTCGAAGTCAGGGTGCATTTTTGGCAATTTGTCCGCATAAATAAGTCCAGACCATGGTGGCCGCCGCATGGCTGGTCAGTTCGGCATGGTCATAAGCCGGTGCCACTTCCACGCAGTCCATAGCCACGCAGTTCAATGGCGCCAAAGCCTCCAGCCAAGTCATCAATTGGCTACTGCTCATGCCACCGGGCTCGGGGGTCCCTGTGCCCGGCGCAAATGCAGGGTCAAGACAATCGATATCCAAGGTAAGGTAGACCGGCATGGCGCCGATTCGATCGCGCACCTGAGCAATGCAATCTTGCAGCCCTGCGCCGTCCAAACCGCGCATCGAACGGGCATCAAAAATCAGACCGCCTTGGTCCGCCACATAGGTGCGCGCAGCCCTTTCGCCGCCCGAACGCAGGCCAATTTGCACGGTGTGCGGCGCACTGACCAGACCTTCTTGGATGGCCTCATAGGTCCAAGTTCCGTGACCCGAGGCCTCGCCAAAATGATCCGTCCAGGTATCGCAATGGGCATCAAAGTGCACCAAGGCTAGTTGACCAAAGCGCGCTTTAGCCGCACGCAACAAAGCTAAGGTGACCGAATGGTCACCGCCCAGGAAAACGCAATGGTGCTGCGCCATCAGCGCGCTAGCCTGCAATTCAATGCGGCGACGCACTTCATCGAGGGCACTTGCGTTAGGTAGCGCCATATCGCCAGCATCGCCCAAAAATCCCAGCGGTGAAACCTCAAAATAGGGATGAATGCCATCACACAGCATTAAGCTGGCACGGCGGATTTCCTGCGGCCCGAAGCGCGCCCCCGGGCGGTTGGTAACGGCGCCGTCAAAAGGAATGCCTGCAATGGCAAAAGGCTGCTCTGTCAGTTCATCGCTGGCCAAAAACCGATTGCTATTGCTCGCGTAGGCAAAGGTAGTGGTACGCATCGTGTAACCTCCAAGGCTGTCATGGTAACCCTTTCATACTTACGAGGTGATCACCCATGGCCGATATGACGACCCCTCTTTCTACCTCCGCAATCCCGCTTTTGTGAGTACCCGATTCCAAAAACCGTTGGCCTACGCCAGCCTGGCCCTGAGCATGACGCTGGTGGGCGTGTACGTGGCCATGTGCAAGCCCCTGGTAGCGGTCATTCCGGTATTTTTATTAGCCTGGATGCGCTTTGGCATTGCCGCACTGGCCATGGCATCGTGGATGAAAAAGCCCGCTGACGAAGCGCCGATCGACCGGCGTACCCGGGTATTTTTGTTTTTGGAATCTTTTTTAGGAAATTTTCTTTTTTCCATTTGCATGCTTTACGGTGTGAGCATGACCAGCACCGTGTCGGCCGGTGTGATTTTGTCGGCCATCCCGGCCACATCGGCCTTGATGGGCTGGTATTTCTTGAAAGAGAAAATGCATACGCGCATGTGGCTGGCCGTTGTACTAGCGGCCACCGGTCTGGCGCTGCTGACTCTCGCAAAAACGCCACCGCCGACGCCGGACGCCGCATCGACGCAGGCCCCCGTGAACATGCTCTTGGGCAATCTGCTGGTGTTTGGCGCGGTGCTGTGCGAATCGGCGTTTGTGGTGATCGGCAAACGCCTTTCGGCCACCATCAGCCCCAAGCGGATTGCGGCCATCATCAACCTCAACGGCTTTGCACTGTCCACCCCGATGGGCCTGTATATCGCCTGGCAATTTGACTTTACAGCCCTGAGTCTCAGCGCGTGGGGCCTGCTGGTGTTTTATGCGCTAGCCGCCAGCGTCTGGATGGTATGGCTGTGGATGACCGGGCTCAAAACGATCCCTGCCTCGCAGGCCGGTGTATTTGCGGTGATGCTGCCGCTCACTACGGCCCTGATTGGTATTTTGGGTTTTGGCGAAAGCTTTAGCGCCCTGCAAGCGCTAGCTTTTGCATTGGCCTTGCTCAGCCTGCTCTTGGCGACGCTGCCATCACGCGCAAGCCTTGGCCTGGCAACTCAATCCGAAAACAAAACGGCTTGAGTATTGAAAACATCGGACCTTACGCATCGGTCCGTGAAACGCGCGACGACCACCAAAATAGCGAAAAACCGCAGGTAAAACGTCAAAATCGCTATGCAAGAGGCGTAAAAAATAGTCGCAAATATCCGTCGTGGAGCCGGTTTTTGGCCTGCATCGAGCGATTTAAAGCCTTGATAAAGGCTTTAAAGGGCTAAAAAAACGCGAAAAATTAAGATCCCAAGAGGAAAAAATTCGGTTTTTCCCTTTGAAAGCGCTAATTTCTCCAGTAGCATCCGCATGCCCAGCATAAAGTTTATCGTTGGCAATCAACTAACCCCTTGAAGGACCTCCTCACAATGGCAACTGCAAAGAAAGCGCCCGCGAAAAAAGCGGCTCCCGCAAAAAAAGCAATCACTAAATCCGCACCAGCTGCAAAAAAAGCGCCGGCTAAAAAGCGCGCTGTGAACGCCGCGTTCATGAAGCCCCTGACCCCGAGCGCCGCTTTGGCTGCTGTGGTCGGCGCCAAGCCATTGGCCCGTACTGAAGTGGTCAAGCAACTGTGGGTCTACATCAAGAAGCACAAGCTGCAAGACACCGCCAACAAGCGCAACATCAATGCCGATGCCAAGCTCAAAGACGTGTTTGGCAAAGCCCAAGTCAGCATGTTCGAAATGGCTGGCCTGATTGGCAAGCACCTTTCGTGATGCGAGCGGTGCGAAGTACTTCGCACCCTGCTCCCAAGCATGAAAAAGGCCGGTTTATCCGGCCTTTTTTTATGGGTGCAAATATCTCAATGCAAACGCACACCCTGGCGCTCCAACTCCGCTTGCACGGCCGCGATGTCTACCTGCGCAGTGCTTTTATTTTGCTGCAGGGACACGGCCGCTGCCACGCCCGCGCCCTGCCCCGTCACCGTACAGGCCATCATATTGCGCATGGCCGCGTGCGAGACCATATCTCCGGCCACGCAGCGGCCAGCCACCAGTAGGTTGTCTACTTCCAGCGGCACCATGCAGCCATAAGGCACCTCGAAATAACGCCCCGTAGTAGGCAAAATCAAAATGTTGTAACCATCGATGAACTCCGGAAAGATGCCGATGCTGTCGGCAAACTTAGCTTGGCTGCGCACGTCTTCGCTGCACAAGTTGTAGCGGCCCATAATCTTGCGCGAATCGCGCACGCCCAGCGTCATGCCAAAGTTGCGCAGCTTGGCGCTTTCAAACCCGGGCACTACTTTTTTCAAAGCCATCAAAGCATGCATCGCTTCTTGGCGGCCTTGCATTTCGGCGCGCGTCAAGTCCATGACATCGGTCGGGTCAAAACCATACATGTGCGCCAAATTTAAATTGGTCGCCTCACCGGCAGGCGTCAATGCGGACCAGGAGCCGCCGATATTGGTGCTGTCCGCCGGAATCACACCCATCTCACGCGCGGTATCAAATTCTTTGTCCAGATACGGACTGCGCAGCGCATCCTCTTTGCCCGTCGTTTCCTGCGACCATGTACGACTCCAGTCGGCATAGGTCGCGGGCTGGCTTTCGGTATAGTCCAAAAAGGCCTGCGTATCCACGCCCGACGCGTTAAACACTGTGGTCATGCCCAGCATCTTGTCTTTAGGGGTTTTGCGGTAGCTGGCCCCGGCCAAGTGGGCAATGTCTGCATCGCCTGAGCAATCGACAATCCGCTTGGCGAGCACCACCTGGCGGCCCGATTTGCTTTCGGTCACGATGCCGCGCAAGCGCTTGCCGTCCTCCTCAAAAATCACATCTACCGCCATGCAATGCAATATGGGGCGCACCCCGGCCTCGGTAATCAAGTGGTCGGCCACCACCTTGAAAAAATCGGCGTCCAGACACTGGCTGTCGTTATAGGGCCATTTGATGGCGCCACCCATTTGCGCAGCGATGCGCTCCATTTCGATGCCAATACCCTCGCCTTCCACCGTGCCCTCGTAGCGGTACCAGGCCAGGGTTTCCATACCGACGGTGGTAATCACCCCGCCCAGGCAGCCATAGCGCTCCAGCAATACCGTATCGGCCCCAGCGCGGCGTGCGGCCAACGCAGCGGAAATACCCGCGGGCCCGGCCCCCACCACCAGCACGTCGCAACTGGTCAGCACCGGCAAAGCTTTGGCCGGTTCGTGGTAAACCTGCGCGCTCGCATCGAGCTGGCCCACGGCTGGCGCCGCGTGGCGCAGCACGTCGCCTTCTACCGTTTCACGTCGGCTGACTGGCATGCGCTGCCCAGACCAACGGGTCACCATGCGCTGGGCGCGCGCGGCATATTTATCCTCTTCGCTCATAGGGCTCTCCGGCAGAAATTGCTTGGGCAATAGGGGGCCATTGTGGGCGCTGCGCCATCGGGCAATTTATAAAATTGCGTCTCCTAATGCCACCATCGCGGCACCACGCGATTGCGCACAAGGCTTGTAAATAGACAAATCTGCCGCCTTTTCCCCCTGTGCGTGCGCATGTAGACCGCAGCGCGGTCGGCATTCCAATGGGCGGACCGAGGAAGGGGTAGGCTACAAGATGCCCCCGACGCGCGGCAGCCCAAGCCGTTTAACTAGGGTGAACTGCATAGAATTGACGGGATCGGCCGAGCGCCGCCCACCAAGGCTTAGCGACCTGGCCGGCAAACGCACATTCCTGCATCGGTATTACGCGGAGACACCCCACATGACAGAAGAAGCAACAGCGCCCAGCTCGCCGGCACGACGTCGCGCAGGCCGCGGCAGCGGCACCATCCGCGTTGCACCCTCGACCACCAAATACCGCAGCTTGAAGCACCGCCTGCCGCCCACGCCCATGGTGTCCGAGGACGAGCTAGAAGCGATCCACAACGCATCGCTCACCATCCTCGAAGAGATGGGCATGGACTTCATGCATCCCGGTGCCCGCGAGATTTTGAAAAAAGCCGGGGCCGATGTACGCGAAGGTTCCGAGCGCGTGCGCTTTGACCGCAACCTGATTTTACAAAGCATCAAGTCCTGCCCATCCGAATTCACGCTGCATGCGCGCAACCCGGAACGCAATATCCGCCTCGGCGGTAAAAACTTAGCTTTTGCGCAAGTGGCCAGCCCGCCTAATTGCTCGGACATGCAAGGTGGGCGCCGCGCCGGTAACCAACAAGACTTTCGCAATTTAGTGAAACTGGCGCAGCGCTACGACATTATTCATTGCACCGGCGGCTATCCCGTAGAGCCGGTGGATTTGCATGCCTCGGTGCGCCACCTGGATTGCTTATCCGACATCGCCAAACTCACCGACAAAGCATTCCACGCCTATTCCCTGGGCAAAGAGCGTAACCAGGACGCGATTGAAATCGTGCGCATCGTGCGCGGCATCAGCCATGAGCAGCTAGAGCGCGAGCCTTCGCTGTTTTCCATCATCAACAGTTCTTCGCCGCTGCGGCTGGATACGCCGATGTTGCAAGGCATTTTGGAAATGTCCTCGCGCAACCAGATCATCATGCTCACGCCCTTTACGCTGGCTGGTGCGATGGCGCCGGTGACGATTGCCGGTGCTTTGGCGCAGCAAAACGCCGAGGCCTTGGCCGGTATCACGCTGACCCAACTGGTGCGCCCCGGAGCGCCGGTGGTGTATGGCGGCTTTACTTCGAATGTCGATATGAAAAGCGGCGCACCGGCCTTTGGTACGCCCGAGTACATGAAGGCGGTTTTGGTAGGCGGGCAGCTGTGCCGCAAATACGGCATTCCCTACCGCACCAGCAATGTGAACGCCGCCAACACCGTCGATGCGCAAGCGGCCTATGAATCAGTGTTTTCTTTGTGGGCGCTGACGCAAGCCGGTGGCAACTTCATCATGCACAGCGCCGGTTGGATGGAAGGCGGTCTCACCGCTTCGTTTGAAAAATTCATTCTCGACTGCGACCTGTTGCAAATGGTGGCCGAGTTTCTGACGCCGCTGGACGTCAGCCCTGCCGGTTTAGCGCTGGACGCCATACGCGATGTAGGCCCCGGCGGCCACTACTTCGGCACCGCGCACACGCTAGAGCGTTTTGAGACGGCGTTTTATTCGCCCATTATTTCGGACTGGCGCAATTTCGAATCCTGGGACGAAGGCGGTCGCCCCACGGCCTACCAAAAGGCCAATACCATTTGGCAAAAAGAACTCGAAGCCTACGAGCGCCCCCCTATGGACGCGGCGATCGAAGAAGAACTCGATGCCTTTGTCAACCTGCGTAAATCGCAGGGCGGCGCACCCACCGATTTTTAATTTTTTGTTTTGCTCTGCAAAAAGGATTTACAGATATGAAAACAACAGCGCGCGTAGTCATCATCGGCGGCGGTGTCGTCGGATGTTCGGTGCTTTACCACCTGACCAAAAAGGGCTGGAGCGATGTGATGTTGCTCGAGCGCGACCAGCTCACCTCGGGTTCTACCTGGCATGCCGCAGGCGGTTTTCACACTCTCAACGGCGACCCCAATGTCGCCATGCTGCAAAGCTACACCGTGAGCCTGTACGAAGAGTTAGAACGTATCTCCGGCCAATCCTGCGGCCTGCACAAATCGCCCGGCATCATGCTGGCTGACACGCCCGAACGCATGGAGTTTTTGAAGATGACGGTGGCGCGTGGCCGTTATCTGGGCATGGAAACCGAAATCATCTCCATCAAAGAAGCGCTGAACTACTTTCCTTTCATCGAAGAAAAATACTTTTTAGGCGCGCTACTAGACCCTAATGAAGGCCACTTAGACCCCAGCGGCACGACCTACGCCTACGCCAAAGCGGCGCGTTTAGGCGGCGCCACCATCGAAGTGCAAACCAAGGTGGAAAGCCTGGAACAAAAACCCGATGGCACTTGGCGTGTCATCACCAACAAAGGTGTGGTCGAGTGCGAGCATGTGGTCAACGCCGGTGGCCTGTGGGCGCGCGAAGTGGGCCGCATGGTCGGCATCGAACTACCGGTGCTGGCCATGGAGCACATGTATTTGGTCACCGACGATATTCCCGAAGTGGAAGCCTTTAACAAAAGCGCGGGCAAAGAGATCGGCCACGTCATCGATTTCGGTGCCGAGAGCTATTTGCGCCAAGAAGGCAAAGGCATGGTGCTGGGTGTGTACGAACAAGCAGGCAAGCCTTGGTCTACCAAGACCACGCCCTGGAGCTTTGGCCAGGAGCTGCTGCAGCCGGACCTGGACCGCATCGCGCCTTCGCTAGAAATCGCCTTCAAGCATTTCCCCACGCTAGAGCACGCTGGTATCAAGCGCGTGATCAACGGGCCTTTCACCTTTGCACCCGATGGCAACCCGCTGGTCGGCCCAGTGCAGGGCCGCACCAACTTCTGGTCCGCTTGCGGCGTGATGGCTGGTTTCAGCCAAGGCGGCGGCGTGGGCCTGGCCCTGTCCAACTGGATGGTCGATGGCGACCCCGGCTTTGATATTTGGGGTATGGACGTGGCGCGTTATGGCGACTGGGCCACGCGCACCTACACCAACGCCAAAGTGCGCGAAAACTATTCGCGCCGCTTCCGTATCCGCTTCCCCAACGAAGAACTGCCCGCCGGCCGTCCGCTGCAAACCACGCCCTTGTACGACACATTCATCGCCCAAGGCGCGGTCATGGGCGACTCTTGGGGCATGGAAACCCCGCTGTGGTTTGCGCCTAAGGGCACGCAGGCCAAAGACATTGTTTCTTTCCACCGCTCCAATGACTTTGAGCCCATCAAAGCCGAATGCAATGCCGTGCGTGAAGCCGTCGGCGTCACCGAAGTGGCCAACTTTGCCAAGTACGAAATTACTGGGCCCGGTGCTGAGGCCTGGCTGCAAGGCCTGATGACCAACACCCTGCCCAAAACCGGGCGCTTGCAGCTGTGCCCCATGCTCAACCACCAGGGCAAGATCATTGGCGACTTCACCATTGCCAAAGCAGAAGAAGACCGCTTCATGATGTGGGGCTCTAGCCAAGCGCAGGTCTACCACATGCGCTGGTTTGAGCAGACCTTGCCCAAAGACGGCTCGGTGCGCATCACGCCCTACGGCATGAAGCTGATTGGCTTGTCCATCGCAGGCCCCAAGTCGCGCGAAGTGCTGCAGCGCTTGACCGATGAGGACGTGTCCAATGAAGCCTTTAAATTCATGGACTACCGCGAAATGGAAATCGCCACCGTGCAGGCCAAAATCAACCGCGTGACCTACACCGGCGATCTGGGTTATGAAATTTGGGTAGCGCCCGAGTACCAGCGCCGCTTGTACGAAAGCATCATGGCAGCGGGCGCAGATCTGGGCATCAAAAACTTCGGCATGCGCGCCCTGCTGTGCCTGCGTTTAGAGAAAAACTTCGGAACCTGGTTCCGCGAGTTCCGTCCCATCTACGGCCCCTTCGAAGCGGGACTGGACCGCTTTGTCAAACTCGACAAACACGAGTACATCGGTAAAGCTGCAGCCATCAAAGAAAAACAAGAAGGTCCCAAGAAAACCCGCATCTTTATGGTGGTGGACGCGCTGGACTGCGACGTCATGGGCGACGAGCCGATTTGGGTCGACGGCAAGGTGGTGGGCTGGGTCACCTCCGGCGGCTTTGGCCACTATGTGAACCAATCGCTGGCGCAAGGCTATATCCCCACCGAATGCTTCCAACCCGATATGAAGCTCGAAATCGAAATTTTGGGCGAGCGCCGGGCGGCACACTTGCAGATGGAGCCGCCCTTCGACCCCGAAGCCAAGCGCATGCGCATGTAAGGAGCCCACCCGATGACGCACTACTCGGCCTGGGCGCTGCTGCGCAATGCACTGGGCGGCCACCAACATTGGGACCGCGCCTGGCGCGACCCCGAGCCGCGTAAAAGCTATGACGTCATCATCATCGGAGGCGGCGGGCATGGCTTAGCCACTGCCTATTACCTGGCTAAAAACCACGGTATCAAAAACATCGCGGTGCTGGAAAAAGGCTATATCGGTTCGGGCAATGCAGGGCGCAACACCACTATCGTGCGCTCCAACTACATGATGCAGGACAACACCGCGTTTTACGAACACTCCATGTCTTTGTGGCGCGGCATGTCGCAAGAGTTGAACTACAACGTCATGTTTTCGCCGCGTGGTTATTTGTACGTCACCATGTCGCCCAGCGGGCATGATGCGCAAATCCGCCGCGCCAACATCATGCGCCTGAACGGCATTCGCGCCGATATTCTCAGCCGCGAAGACGTGATGAAAGAAGCGCCCTACCTCGATTTTTCTGACGAAGCGCGCTTTCCGATTTACGGTGCCATGTTGCAACCGGACGCCGGCACAGCGCGCCACGACGCGGTGGTATGGGGCTATGCGCGCGCGGCCAATGCGCTGGGCGTAGACATCATCCAAAACTGCGAAGTGCGCGACTTTGAGTGGTCGGGCGATCGCATCACCGGAGTACATACCTCGCGCGGCACCATCAGCGCAGGCAAAGTAGGTATGGCGGTGGCGGGCAACACCTCACCCTTGGCGCAAAAGGCCGGGCTGCAATTGCCCATTGACAGCCATGTGCTGCAAGCCTATGTCACCGAGTCCATCAAGCCTATCGTCAACCATGTGGTGGTCTGGTCAGCTTCGTATTTTTATTTCTCGCAGTCGGACAAAGGGGGCCTGGTGTTTGGCGGCCATATCGACCGCTACAACTCCTATGCCCAGCGCGGCAATCTGGCCAATGTCAGCGAAGTAACACAAGCCCTGGTCAGCGCCATGCCCAGCGCTGCGCGCCTGCGCGTGCTGCGGCACTGGGGCGGCATCATGGACATGACACCGGACGGCAGCCCCATCATCACCAAAACCCAGGTCGATGGGCTCTACCTCAATACCGGTTGGTGCTATGGCGGCTTTAAAGCTACCCCGGCATCGGGCTGGTGTTTTGCGCACACGATCGCCAACGACGCGCCCCACGCCTACAACGCCGGCTTCACGCTAGAGCGCTTTTCCCAGGGCCGCTACATCGACGAAGCGGGCACCGGCCCCTACAACCATTTGCAATAGAAAGGGCAGATACACCATGCTACGCATCGCCTGCCCCTACTGTGGCACCCGCGACCACGAAGAGTTCAGCTACTTCGGTGACGCCACCCAAGCCTACCCCGATCTGGGCGTAGAAAACCACGACGCCTGGGTCAATACCGTCTATACCCGCCCCAATCCGCGCGGCATCCACAGCGAGTTTTGGCAGCACACTCTGGGCTGCCGCCGCTGGCTGGTGGTCAAGCGCCACACGGTGACGCACGACATCGAATCGGTGGTGCCCGCCGCGCAAAGGACGCTGCCATGAACGCGCCGCAAACAGCCCAAGGCGGCAAGCAGCGCATCGCCAGCGGTGGCCGCATAGACCGCAGCAAACCGCTGACTTTCACCCTGGACGGCTCGCCCTTCCAAGGTTTTGCGGGCGACACTTTGGCCTCTACCCTGCTGGCGCACAACGTGCATTTGGTGGGTCGGTCATTCAAATACCACCGGCCACGCGGCATTTTGGGCTCTGGCGTAGAAGAGCCCAATGCTTTGTTCACGCTAGGCGACGGCGGCACGCGCGAACCCAATATTGCTGCCACCGTCACTGAATTGGAGCAAGGCCTGCGCGCCCGCACGCAAAACGCCTGGCCCTCGGTCAGCCTGGATTTCATGGCCATCAACTCCCTGCTCTCGCCGGTGTTTGTGGCTGGTTTTTATTACAAAACCTTTATGGGCCCGACGCGCAAGGCCTGGATGTTGTACGAACACTTCATCCGCAAAGCCGCAGGCCTGGGCGCATCGGTGGCGGACTTTGATATCCACCGCTACGACTACCACAACGACTATGCCGATGTGCTGGTCATTGGCTCAGGCGCTGCCGGTCTGGCCGCCGCGCTGCAAGCGGCGCGCGCCGGTGCTGATGTGATGCTGGTCGAGCAAGATTTTGAACTCGGTGGCGCCTTGCTCAACTGTCCCGCCGCCAGTGCGCAAGTGCAATGGCTGGCCCATATGCTGCAAGAAATCAAGGCTACGGGCCGTGTGCGACTGTTCACCCGCAGCAGCGCATTTGGCATCTATGACGGCAACACCGTAGGCGTGATCGAGCGCAGTGCGCCCGGCATCGCCGACCCCGAGTTTGGTGTTCCGCGCCAGCGCATGCGCACCGTGCGCGCCAAAGCCATCGTCATGGCCTGCGGCGCCATCGAGCGGCCCTTGGTGTTTGGCGGTAATGACAAACCGGCTGTGATGCTCAGCAGCGCAGTAGGCGCGTATGTGAATCGCTATGCGGTGGCACCGGGCCGGCGCGCGCTGTTTTGCGTGAACAACGACGCGGCGTATGCGGATGCAATGAGCCTGGCGCAATCTGGCGCACAGGTGCAATTGGTCGATCTGAGGCCCACTACGGCCCCGGCCTTGCTGACTGCGGCCAATAGCGTGGGCATTACCGTCCACCACGGCAGCGCCATCACCCAAGTAAGCGGCTTTCAGCGCGCCAATACCGTGCGCATCGAAGGTTTTGACAGCAACACCGGCCGCGTGATGGGCGGCGCTGCGCACCACGAGGTGGACTTGGTCGCCATGTCCGGCGGCTGGACGCCGACGGTACACCTGAGCTCGCACCGCAATGTCAAGCCGGTGTACCGCAGCGATATAGCCTGCTTTGTGCCCGGCGCTTTTGACCGCGCGCAGTTTGGCGCGGGCAGCATGGTGGGCGAACAAACATGGGACGGCGCTATTGCATCTGGCTGGACTGCGGGCGCGCAAGCGGCTGGTGTGCTCAGCCTGCACAGCAGCGGGGATGCGCCCACGCTGCAAGACGGCTTTGGCATGGCTTTTGTGCCCGCCGGGCCGCTACGCTCTGACCAATCCGGTGGCAAATTGTTTGTCGATTTTCAGCACGACGTGACGGTGGACGACGTAGAGCTGGCGCACTGCGAAGGCTATGTATCGGTAGAGCACCTCAAGCGCTACACCACACTGGGCATGGGCACCGACCAGGGCAAAACGTCTAACCTCAATGGCATGGGCGTCATGGCCACTGCCCGCGGCCTGAATGTCTCGCTGGCCGGCACCACCACCTTTAGGCCGCCCTACACCCCGGCAGCGCTGGGCGCGCTGGCCGGGCGCAATGTGCGCGGCCACTTCCAGCCCGAGCGGCTGACGGCTATGCACGATTGGCATCTGGCCCACGGCGGCGTCAAGATGGAAGCAGGCTATTGGCTGCGCCCACTTTGGTACCGCACCCACGGCGCCACGCTGTCCGAGGCCTACAAAGCCGAAATGGAATTTGTGCGCGAAGGCGTGGGTATTGCCGATACATCTACCTTGGGCAAGATCGATGTGCAAGGCCCGGACGCCGCCGAGTTTTTGGACCGGGTGTATGTGAACGGCTATTCCAAGCTAGCCGTGGGCAAAGCGCGCTACGGCTTCATGCTGCGCGAGGATGGCATCGTCATGGACGACGGCACCACCACGCGCATTAGCGAGACCCAGTTTTTCATGACCACCACCACCGCGCAAGCGGCCAAGGTGATGAGCCATCTGGAATTTTTGCTGCAAGTGGTCTGGCCCGAATTGCGCGTGACGGTGGCATCGGTCACCGACCAATGGGCGGCCATGAGTATTGCCGGGCCGCGCACGCGCGAGGTGCTGCAAGCGGCCTTCCCGCACCTGGACTTTGCCGACGCTTCCCTGCCCTTTATGGGCTTGTCAGATACCCACGGCAATGGCCCGTTAGAAGGCGTGGCGCTGCGCATACTGCGCCTCACTTTCTCGGGCGAACTGGCGTACGAAATTTTCGTGCCCACGCACCACGGCCTGGCGGTATGGGAACACCTGATGGCAGCGGGCAAGCCCTGGCAACTGCGGCCTTATGGGCTGGAAGCGCTGGGCTCGCTGCGTATCGAAAAAGGCCATGTGGTCGGCTCGGAGATGGATGGCCGCACCACGCTGGGCGATATGGGCGCAGGCCGGATGGCCAGCCAGACCAAAGACTTTTGGGGCAAGGCGCTCAGCCACAGCCCGCATTTGCAAAAGCCGGATCGGCCTAGCTTGGTGGGCCTAGAAGCGGTGGACCCGGCGCAGCCGCCAAGCAACGGCTCTATCTTGTTCTTCGCCGATGACGCAATCCAAGGCCACGGGCGTGGCCATGTCACCTCCACCACCTTTAGCAAAACCGTGGGCAAGGCCATCGCCCTGGGCCTGCTGCAAGGCGGCACCGCGCATGTGGGCCAAGAAGTGGTGGCCGCATCGCCGGCCACAGGCCGCCAATACCGGCTGCGCGTGGTCGAGCCCTGCTTTATCGACCCGCAAGGAGTGCGTTACCGTGTCTGATGCCATCGCCACCACCAACGCTGCCCCCAACACCCGCAGCCAGCCCACGCGCAGCGGCCAACTACAAGTGCATTTGCGCGTGCAAAAACTCTCCAAGCTGACGCAAATTAGCACCTGGTCTAGCAGCATAGGCGCGCTCAGCAGTGCGCTGCACCGCGCCCTAGACTGCGAAGTACCACTGCACACCGGCCAGCTGGTGCCCTGCGCGCTGGGCACCTTGATGCGCAGCGGCCCGTTTGAGTTTTTATTGGTCGGCGATGCTGACCAAGCCCCCAGCGACCGCGTCCCCCTGCTGCGCCAGCATGTTGGCGCCGACATAGGCTCCGTGCTGGACCTGAGCCACGCACGTGTGCGCGTCAGCGTGAACGGCGACAAAGCGGTAGAGGCTTTGTCCAAACTCTATGCGCTGGACTTTAGGCCAGCTGCCTTCGCCCCCAATAGCTTCGCCCTGACCGGCCACCACCACATCCCCTGCTTGCTGCACCGCCTGGATGCGCAGCACTTTCATGCTTACTACTTCACTACCTATGCACGCGGGCAGATTGATTTGCTGGCCGATGCGGCGCTGGAGTTTGGGGTGGATGTGACGCAGGCGGGCTGAACCGCGCTAGGCGCTAGCGCATCGCAGATCGCGCGGCTTCAACTAAAAAGCCGCTGCGGCTCATACCCTGGGATTTGGCGTAGTCGTCGATACGCGTCAGCATCAATCGCGGCACGGTGATGTTGATTTTTTCGGCTGGCCCCAGGTATTTTTCGACCGGCACATCCACCACCGCCCAGACCCAACCCGCATAGTCTGGGTCGGCTTGCCAATGCGCCAAGCCGCGCGGGGCGGGAATGTGCGCACCATCTTCAATCAACACCTCGACATGCTGCTCAATTGCCTGGCGGGCGTTTTCCATGGCCTCTTCCATGGTGTCGCCGGCCGAAAAACATCCTGGCACGTCGGGCACCGCCACGCCCCATGCAGTGGTATCGGTTCCGGGCTCTAAGGCAATCATGAATTTCATCGGGCTTTCCTTTCAGAGCAGTCCAGCCTGCTTCTGTAGCTTGTGCAGTAAACCTACCCCCAGGTCTTTTTTCGGGTGCGGAACGCTGATGTGGCCGGGCTTGTACGGATGCACAAATATATGGTGACTTCCTTTAGAAGCGCGCAAAAACCATCCATCGGCTTCTAGCTGCTTAATCAGCTCCCTGCTACTCATGGTGGTTATTGTACCCACCGAACAGAGGTCTTAGCACTCGTACGGAGTCAATGATGCTCAGCCATTGGCTGTGTTCCAGACGGTAGTCGTAGTGTTCGAAGGCGCTTTGCGTGTTGTAGGGCGGGTCGATGAATATGCACTTGACCTGCCCCCGGTAAAAGGGCAGCAGCGCCTTGAGGGCCAGCTGGTTGTCGCCCTGCACTAGCAGGTTGTCGGCATAGGGGCCATCGACATCACCATGCGCGCTGACCTGGCGCAGCAGGTGGTAGGGCACCTCTTGCGCGCTGCGCGTGGCCTGCGGCTTGTTCACCCAATCGAGAAATGGCATGGCTTAGCGCTTACCCGCCCTAGCAACACCACGCGCTGCGGTTGAACCTGTGAGCAGCCTTTGTTGCGCGGGGTATCTGGGTACATGATCCATCGCCAGACTATAAACCATTGCTTTTTTTATATTGATTGACCGGGATCGACATGCAACGCCCTTGTATAAGCCTACAGCATGCATCAACTAGCCGCCCCCAACCCCGTGAAAACCCTAGTAAAAAGTGTCTTGACAGCCCCTGCTTCCGGCCTACACTTCAAATATATTAAGAACATATTTAGACCGACTAGCCGCCATAAATTGAAGGAGTGCGCGCCATGAACAATCCCCGCTGGAAAGGCATATTTCCCGCAGTCACCACCAAATTCCACGCTGACGAGAGCCTGGACTTAGAGAGCACGGCGGTGCATCTGGACTTTCAGATTCGCAACGGCGTCCACGGCATGGTCACCTGCGGTTCGCTGGGCGAAGCCAGCACGCTGACGCTGGAAGAAAAGCTGCTGGTCGCCAAAAATGCCCTAGAGGTGAGCAAGGGTCGGGTGCCGGTGCTGGCCAATATCTCGGAGACGAGCACGCGCGAAGCCATCCGGTATATAGAAGGCGCTAACAAAATTGGCGTGGATGGCTTTATGGTCATGCCCTCGGTCATTTACGTGGCCGATGCACGCGAGGCCATGCAAAACCTGCGCACCATGGCCGCCGTGGCACAAAAGCCCATGATGATTTACAACAACCCGGTGGCCTACCGGGTGGACCTCAAACCCGAGCACAT
>CAMBNY010000028.1 GCA_945869165.1 Comamonas sp. lk
GGCTTCGTGAAAGCCACACAGAATTAGTTTCTTTTTGCCAGGGTAATGGTTGATATCGCCCACGGCAAATATGCCTGGCGCACTGGTGGCGAACGTGGCGGTTTCCACGTTAAGTTGTTTGCGTTCCATATCTAGGCCCCATTGGGCTAAGGGCCCCAGCTTGGGTGATACGCCCAAAAACACACCTAGTTGATCCAGCTTCAATGCAACTTCTTGCTCATCGGCGTCCAGCACGCACAGTGTGTGCAGGCGCGCTTTACCTTTTAAGCTATGCGCTTGCCCGGCCACAAAGCGCAATCGCCCGCTGCTGCGGTGCGCTGCAATGCGGGCCAGCGTGTCCGGGGCGGCGTGAAGCACATCGCGCCGATGCACCAGCGCCACGCTGCGCGCCGGGCCGTCGCAGGTATCGGCCGCCGCTTCCAGCGCAGCTTGCTCGCCGCCAATGACGACGATGGACTTGCCCTGAGCGGCGGCAAGTGCATGCACCTGGTAATGCACTTGGGTGCCTTCAAATGCTTCGATGCCCGGCAAATGCAGCTTGCGCGCCTGAAACGCACCCACGCCAGCGGCAATGAAGATGCTGCGTGTCAGAAACGATTGGCCGCTGGAGGTATGCACTTGGTAGCGGCCATCGGGCTGCGCGGCGATGCTGTCCACGGTTTGATTCAGGTGCAGCGTGGGCTTGAAGGGCGCCACCTGGTCCAGCAAGCGGGCCACCAGTTCGCGCCCGCTGCAGACTTTGATGCCGGGTATGTCGTAAATCGGCTTGTCAGCATAGAGCGCTATACATTGGCCACCGGCTTCGGGCAGCGCATCAACGATATGCACTGACACGCCCAATAGGCCAAGTTCAAATGCCTGGAACAAGCCGACCGGCCCTGCGCCGATGATCAGGGCGTCGATTTCGAGGGTTTGGGAGGGAGCGGCCAAAGGGCGGGCGTCTGGGGGAGGGCGCTGCGACCGGCCTGGCCTTAGCGGATGAGCTCAGAGAGCTTGTCGGTCTTGTCTTTCCACTCTTCCGCGTCAGGCAGCGGTACTTTGCGCTTGGTGATGCTTTTCCAGGTGGGCAGCTTGGCCAGTTCGGCGTTCAGGGCCGTCATATGGCGCTGGTCGTGCGGCACGTCTTCCTCGGCGTATATCGCGTTCACCGGGCACTCGGGGATGCAGACGGCGCAGTCGATGCACTCATCGGGGTCAATCGTCAGGAAATTGGGGCCTTCCCGGAAGCAATCGACTGGACAGACATCGACGCAGTCGGTGTATTTGCACTTGATACAGGCTTCGGTAACGGTATGGGTCATGGAAAGAGTTAGAGCTGTTGGGGGAACCGACCTGCAAACCCAGGCCAAACCGCGATTTTATTGGCAATCGGCGGCCAAGCCTGGCACAGGGCTATCAGGCTGCCTTGGCGAAGTGCGGAACGTTCTGCACATCACCCTGGTAAAAGCCGCTGTAATGTGCCAGCAAGCGTGCGCCGTGCGCGGCATCCTGGCCCTCGCGCAGCACAGCGCTGCTAAAGCCGCTGCGCTGCAATTGCAGCAATTGGTCGATCAGCACGTCGCCCGTAGCACGGATGTCGCCCTCAAAACCGCGACGGCGCAGCACATGCGCCTGGCTAAAGGCCCGGCCATCGGTGAACTTGGGAAAATCTAGCGCGATACAGGTTAGGCCTTCCAAAGCAAGACTATGCACCTCGGCGTCGTTGGCAATACGCAGGTGGCTGGCATCGGCCGGTTCAGCTGCGGCAACAGACGCTGCGGGCAGGATCTGCAAAACAGTTTTTTCAGTAGGAAAGGACATGATGAGGCGATGGGCTAATAAGCTGCTCAGGCAGCCAGTTTGGCGGTAGCAAACCGTGCGCTGTTGGCCGCAGCTTTGAAGGGGTCGATGCCGACGCGTTGTAGGGTGTCGATGAAGTTCTCACCCGCGTCGCGCTGGTCTTTGTACACCTCCAGCACCGCCTCGATCACGTCCACCACTTCAGCTGCCGCAAACGAGGGGCCGACCACTTTGCCCGCGCGCGCTGCGCCGCTCAGTTCCGAGCCGTCCGAGCCGCCCAGCGTCACCTGGTACCACTCTTGACCGTCTTTGTCGACGCCCAAAATGCCGATATGGCCGCTGTGGTGGTGGCCGCAGGAGTTGATGCAGCCGCTGATATGCAGGTCGATCTCGCCCAGATCAAACAACTCGTCCAGGTCTTGAAAGCGCTCGGTAATCGCCGCCGCCACGGGCAGAGAGCGCGCGTTTGCCAGCGCGCAGTAGTCGCCACCTGGGCAGGCAATCATGTCGCTGAGCAAATGGATATTGGGGCGGGCCAGTCCGGCTTCTTTGGCGGCCTGCCAAAGGTCGATCAATTGGTCTACGCGAACCCAAGGCAGCACCAAGTTTTGGTCGTGGTTAACGCGTACTTCACCGGCTGAAAACTGCTCGGCAATACCGGCTGCCGTGGACAGTTGCTGCGCCGTCGCATCGCCCGGCGCTTGCCCAGGGCGTTTGAAAGACAGGGTAACGGCGCGCAAGCCCGGGTTTTTGTGGGCGGCCACGTTTTGCGCCAGCCAGCGGGAGAACTCGGGCTTATCCAGGGCCAGGGCGCTCAAAGCGCGTTCGGCAGCGCTTTGCTGCGCTTGCGACACTATGTCTAGGGCGGGAGCCACAAAGCAGGCGCTCACGCGGTCTAGCTCGGCTTGCGGAATGGTGTGCTGCGCGCCAGCGGTCAGGATGCGCTGGTACTCGGCCTCGACTTCATCAAAATAGCGTTGGCCTTCGGCTTTCACCAAAATTTTGATACGCGCCTTATACATATTGTCCCGGCGGCCCCAGGCGTTGTAGACGCGCACAACGGCCTCGAGGTAATTGAGGATCTGGTTCCAGGGCAAAAATGCGCGGATTTCGCTGGCAATAACCGGCGTACGGCCCATGCCGCCACCCACCAAGACCTGAAAACCCACTTCGCCTGCGCTATTGCGCAGCACGCGCAAGCCCACGTCATGCCAAGCGATGGCGGCGCGGTCTTCCACCGAGCCGGTAATCGCAATCTTGAACTTGCGTGGCAGGTAGGCAAACTCGGGGTGCAGTGTGCTCCATTGGCGCAGCACTTCGGCGTAGGGGCGCGGGTCCACGGCTTCGTCCACGGCGATACCGGCGCGCTCGTCGCTCGTGATATTGCGAATGCAATTGCCGCTGGTCTGGATGCCATGCAAATTCACACTGGCCAGCAATTCCATCACGTCGGCGCTTTTGGCCAGCGGAATCCAGTTGAACTGCATGTTTTGGCGGGTAGTGAAATGGCCGCAGTTCGTGACCAGGCGCGGGGCGATGCCGTTGCCAATCTGGTCCTGCGTACTTTGGGCGTGCGCCAACGTGGCGGCCTCAGGAGAATCAAACTCGCCCGCCACGCGGGCCAAGACGCGCAGTTGCGCGCTGTTAAGTTCGCCATAGGGCACGGCCACACGCAGCATGGGCGCGTAGCGCTGCACATACCAGCCGTTTTGCAAGCGCAGCGGGCGAAAGGCATCGTCGGGCAGGCTGCCAGACAGGTGGCGCTGCAGTTGGTCGCGGTATTGTGCGGCGCGGGCGTGGACAAACTGGCGGTCGAATTCGGTGTATTGGTACATGGTTTGGTTTGGCGTGCGGGGCAAAACCGGCGTGCTGTGCTTTTGTGCACCGGCCTAAGGAAGCCCACCCGATTCAGCCGCGCGCGCGTTGGCGTTAGCAAAACTTGCGCGACTGTAAGGAGTTTTTCTTATTCTGAAAACTACATTTTTTCTATTACTTTATATGCGAAATGGCATGTAGATATCGCTTTACAAGGTCTGTAGAAGTCCGTCATCGCGAGAAGCGGAGCGACGCGGCGATCCATAAGTACAAGCTTGGCAAGCAAAAATGGATTGCTTCGCTGCGCTCGCAATGGACGCCACTTTGTTGGTCTATTTGTCCAAAGCCCGCAGTTCGCGCATGCGTTCGTCGAAATAGCTGCCCACGGTGTAGCGCTCTGACAGCACCACCTCGCGGCGCGGATGCAAAAACAAGGGCAGGGAAATGCGCCGTTTGGCGCGGTCTGCGCCGCTGGGGTTGAGCACCTGGTGCACGGTGGAGGGGAAGTAATGCCCTGAGGCTTCGGCCAGCATGTCGCCGATGTTGACGATCAAAAGGCCGAAATCGCAAGGCACATCCAGCCAGCTGCCGTCCTGGCGGCGGATTTGCAGGCCCGGCTCGGTGGCGGCGGGTAGCAGGGTGAGCAGGTTGATGTCGGTGTGGGCAGCGGCGCGCACCGCATCGGGCTCTTCAGCGCCCAGCAGCGGCGGGTAGTGCAAGACGCGCAGCAAGGTGTGGTCGCTGCCGTCCATCATGTCCGGCAGCGGCATCGAGTACAGATTGCGCACTTGGTCCGGGGAATATTCGCCCACCCAGCGCAATAGGGTTTGGGCCAAGTCGCTGGCCTGGGCGTAATAGTCCAGTGCCGCTTTTGATAGCTGCGCCGGGTAGCGGCCCCAGGGGTAGATGTGGAAAAACTCTTTGAGGTCGCGCCGGTGGTAGCCCTTGGCGGTTTCGGATACGGTCGGCGAAAAATAGCCGTCGTGGGTATCCGCATCGCGCGCATAGGCGTATTTGGCCTCGGTCTGGAAAAACTCGGCCCACTCGCGGTAAATCCCTTCAATCAGGGTTTGCGCTAGCGGGTGGTTTTTGAGCACCGCAAAGCCGGTTTCGTGCAAGCTGGCGGTAAAGGCCTGCGCCGCATCAGGCGCAGTGAAGTCGATGATGGGAAGCTCGGAACTCATGATGTAAGCCAGTCGCGCGTTAAAACGTCTTCAATTTTTTGGCGGCAGGCAGCGGCTTGTACTTGCATGCAGACCGTGGCGGGCGCGATTTCCCAGCCCATTTGCGGATAGGGGATGGACTTGCGCTTGAGCATGGTTTGCCCCTGGGCCAGACCATCGGTGGCCACGCGCAGTGGACCGGTCTCAGTGACAAAAAGTTGTGGGTCGGTCAGCGCCACAAAGGCCAGCACATCGTGCCCGAAGCAGCCGTGGATGGCGGCCACATGCGGATACAGATCGCTATAAAAATTGGCGTAAAAAGCCACGGCATGGTGCAGCGTGTCGGTGGCAATATGGCGGTGGTGTGCGGCCAGTTGTTTGAACAAGGTGACCGGCAATATCACTTGGTGTGTCACATCGAGCCCCACCATGGTGAGCGCAAATCCGGCACAAAAAACCCGGTCTGCGGCATGCGGGTCGTTCCAGATATTGGCCTCGGCCACCGGCGAAACATTACCCGGCTCGAGCACCGTGCCACCCATGATGACCACGGCACGCAAAAGCTGCGGCAATTGCGGCTCGATCTCCAGCGCCAAGGCCAGATTGCCCAACGGCCCGACCGCCACTAACGTGATCTGGCCCGGCTGCTGGCGGGCGGTATCTACGATAAATTGGGCTGAACTGCGGGGGTCCAAGCGCAGCGCATGCGCCTGGCGCTGTGCCAAATTGCCCAGGCCGTCTGCGCCGTGGATATGGGCGGGAGGGTCTTCGCCGGGTTTGCCCAAAGGTGCGGCCACGCCTTTCGTCACCGGAATGTGGCCGCGTCCTGCAATGGCCAATAGGTACAGGGCGTTTTTTGTGGCCTGCGCAACCGACACATTACCGAAGGTGGTGGTCACGCCAATCACATCGATATCCGGGTGTGCCAGTGCGTAGTACAAGGCCATGGCATCGTCCACACCGGGGTCGGTGTCGTAAATAACTTGGTAGCGGGAATTGAGTTTGGACATCGTGTTTTGGCCTCAAGCAATAGCCTGGCAGTAGCGCTCCAATACCTGCTGCGCTAAGGGCTCAGACGCGCTGCGTTCTGCCAAAAAGGAGCGAACCTCACTGGCTGGTGGAACGCTGGATTGCGCGCCCGGCTTGGTGCAACACAGTGCGGCGGCAGCCCCTGCAAATTGAAGTGCCAGTGGCATGGCCTGCCCGGCGGCTAGCTGCGCGATGAGTACGCCGCAAAAGGTGTCGCCCGCACCGGTGGTGTCCACGGCTTGTACGGCAAAGCCCGTTTGGTAATGCAGCTCGCCGCCCTTGCGCGCCACCGCGCCGCGTGCGCCCAGTGTCACCACGATTGTTTGGCAGGGCACCACAGCCATGGCATCGACAATGCTGCCCTGGCTCTGGCTGATGGTGCGCAACTCGCCTTCGTTAACGATAAGCAAGTCCACCATCGCCATCAGTTCCAGGGGTAGCGCTTGCGCCGGTGCGGCATTGAGTGCCACCTGCAAGCCCGCCGCCCGCGCCAGGCGGGCCGATTCGATGACAGTGCCGAGCGGGATTTCCAGTTGCATCAGCAAAAACTGGTATCCCGCTAGTGGTGGCAGATGCGCAGCCAGCAAGCGGGCATTTGCGCCAGGCGCGACAGTAATGGCGTTTTCCGCATCATCGGAGACGCAAATAAATGCGGTCCCGCTGGCGATATCGTCAAATTCCTGTGCATGCAGCACGACACCTGCGCTTTGTAAAGACGCTTTGAGTGGCTGCGCATAGGCATCGCGTCCCAGTGCCAGCACCATGCCGGTGCGTGAACCGCCGGCCCGCGCGCAGGCCACCGCCTGGTTGGCACCTTTTCCGCCGGGAAAGGTTTGCAGATCGTGGCCCAGCACGGTTTCGCCCGGCGCCGGGATGCGCTGCGCGCGCACCACAAAATCCAGATTGGCCGATCCCGCTACAAGAACCATGTAAGCACCATGGAAAAAAAATCTTTCAAAATTTATACGCCAACTTGTGCAGGCCCAAGCGCACTGCGCTAAGGAAGCGCCGTATAAGTCCAAACCCGTCATTGCGAGCGCACAGAAGCAATCCATTTTGGCTTGCCCATTTTGCACTTGTGGATCGCCGCGTCGCTGCGCTCCTCGCGATGACGGACTTGGGCAGACCTGCCCTATGCCCTCGGCGAGTGTAGAGCAAGTGCTTGCAAATTTGGCGCTCGGTTTGCTTGCGACACCCTGTGGGCTCACGTATGATGAACTGTTGCCACCGTGTTTTGCGAGCGCTTGACCGCCATGGCACACCAGCGTGGCATGTCGCTTTTCGGCGTGCTTTTTATTGATTTCATCTTCGCTAGGAACCTTCTATATGCGTACTGCTCATGTTTTCCAAACCAGCCTGCTGGCTTTGTCGATGGCCGCTGCCATTCCTGCGCTGGCTGAGCCCGCTGTCATTTACGACATGGGCGGAAAGTTTGACAAATCTTTTAATGAAGCAGCCTACAACGGCATGCAAAAGTGGGCCAAAGAAACTGGGAAAAAATACCTGGAATTTGAAATCAGTAACGAATCGCAACGTGAGCAAGCAGTGCGCCGCATGGCAGAAAAAGGTGCTACCCCGATTATTGGCGTGGGCTTTTCGCAAGCATCGAGTATTGAAAAAGTAGCCAAAGAATTTCCCAAACTGCAGTTTGCGATTGTGGACATGGTGGTGGATGCACCCAATGTGCAGTCGGTAGTTTTCAAAGAGCAGGAAGGCAGCTTTTTGGTTGGCGTGATGGCGGCGATGGCCAGCAAGAGCGGCAAGGTCGGCTTTGTGGGCGGCATGGATATTCCTCTGATCCGCAAGTTTGAATGCGGTTACCGCCAAGGCGCTTTGTTCGCCAACTCCAAGGCCACCGTGACGGCCAATATGACTGGCACGACCGGCGCAGCATGGAACGACCCCACACGCGGTGGTGAACTCACCAAAGCCCAGTTTGCGCAAGGCGTGGACGTGGTGTTTGCTGCGGCGGGCGGCACCGGCATCGGTGTCTACCAAGCGGCTAAGGACGCGGGCAAACTGGCGATTGGCGTGGACAGCAACCAAAACCATTTGCAGCCCGGCACTATGCTCACTTCCATGCTTAAGCGTGTGGATGTGGCGGTCTATAACGTGGCCATGGCGCACAAGCCGGGCTTGTCGATTCTGGGCCTCAAAGAAGGCGGTGTGGACTACGCGATGGATAGCCACAACGCCAAACTGGTCAGCGCGGACATGAAGAAAAAAGTCGATGCTGCCAAGGCCGACATCATCAGCGGAAAGATCAAAGTGGCCGACTACATGGCCGATAACGCTTGCAAGCTGTAAACCCTGCAAGCCCGGTCCCGGTGGCCGGGCTGACCTCTTTACCGGCCTTGCAAATGGCCGGTATCTATAAGCGCTTTGGCGATGTGCTGGCCAATGTGGATGTGAACTTCACCGTGGCGCAAGGCACTTTGCACGGCCTGATTGGTGAAAACGGCGCCGGCAAGAGTACGCTCATGTCGGTGCTCTATGGTTTTTATCCGGCGGACAGTGGCCGCATCGAGGTCTTTGGCAAGCCGGTGCAGATCCGCAACGCGGACGACGCGATTGCTTGCGGCATCGGCATGGTGCACCAGCACTTTATGCTGGTCGAAACCCTTTCTGCACTAGAAAACGTAATGCTGGGTGCCGAGCCGCATTGGCATTTGCCCAGCGCTAGCGCGCCGGTTCGCGAGCGCCTGGAGGCTTTGATGCAGTCGACCGGACTGCGCGTCACGCTGGATGCCACCGTGGCTGATTTGGCAGTAGGCGACCGCCAGCGTTTAGAGATATTAAAAGCCCTGTACCGGGGCGCGCGCATCCTGATTTTGGACGAGCCCACTGCCGTATTAACGCCGCAGGAAACGCAGCAATTATTTGCCGTACTGCGGCAGTTGCGCGCGCAGGGCAGCACGGTGATTTTGATTACGCATAAGTTGAAAGAGGTGCTGGCGCTGTGCGACCAGGTAACCGTTATGCGTGCCGGGCGCGTGGTGGACGATATGCCGATTGCGCGTGCCAGCGTGGAAGCGCTGGCCCAGGCGATGGTGGGGCGCAAAGTGCAGTTGGACAGACCGCCAGCGCAAGTGCCGACACAGCGCGAGGCGACACCGGTTTTGCTGGCCCAAGGCCTGCAACTGCGCGATGCCAGCGGTGTGCAGCGCCTGGCCGACGTGGGCTTGCAGTTGCGCGCCGGGGAAATCGTGGGGATTGCCGGTGTCTCGGGCAACGGACAAAGCGAGTTGCTCGATATCTTGTCCGGCCTGGCCGCGCCTGATGGCGGCAGCATGCAGGTGCTGGGCCGACAGTTTGTGAGCGGTGCCTGGTTGGACCCGTTTACCGCGCGCAGCATCGGCTTAGCGCATGTGCCCGAAGACCGGCAGGCGCGGGCTTTGGTGATGGACTTTCAGGCCTGGGAGTCGGCGGTGCTGGGCTATGAACACCTGCCGCAGTTTTGCCGCACCGGCTGGATGCGCGCAGGCGCCATGCGCAATGCGACGGCAGACATGATGGAACGCTTCGATGTGCGTCCGCGCAAAGCGGCGTTGGGCAGCCGCAAATTTTCCGGGGGGAACCAGCAAAAGCTGGTGCTAGCGCGCGAGCTGGGCCAAGCGCCACGTGTGCTGCTGGTAGGCCAGCCGACACGGGGCGTGGACATTGGCGCGATTGAGTTTATTTATTCGCAGTTGCGCGCCATGCGCGACGCAGGTTGTGCGGTGCTGCTGGTGTCCAGCGAGTTGGATGAAATTTTGGCCTTGTCGGACCGGGTGTTGGTGATGGTTCAAGGGCGTGTGAGCGGTGCGCTCGATATTGCCGATTGCAATGAAGAGCGCCTGGGTTTATTGATGGCTGGGGCTGCGGTATGAGCCAAACCACCGCCTTGCCGCGCTGGGCCGATGTGGTGCTTTTGCCTGTGGTTTGTTTGGCGCTTGCTTTGTGTGTCGCTGGCATCGTGGTGGCGCTGGTCGGGCAAAGCCCTTCGCAGGTGTTGGCGGCTTTGGTGCAAGGTGCATTTGGCACGCCGCGCGGCCTGAGCTACACCTTGTACTACGCCACTAGTTTTATTTTTACCGGCCTGGCCGTGGCCGTGGCGTTTCATGGTGGCTTATTCAATATCGGCGGCGAAGGCCAGGCCACTTTGGGCGGCTTGGGCACGGCCTTGGTGGCGCTGTGGCTATCGCCGGTTTTGCCCGCTTGGGCCATGCTGCCCTTGATGCTGGTCTGCGGTGCTTTGTTCGGCATGGTGTGGGCGGCGATCCCGGGCTATCTGCAAGCCTATCGGGGCAGCCATGTGGTGATTACCACCATCATGTTCAACTTTTTGGCCAGCACCTTGCTGGTGTATTTGCTGGTCAACCAATTGCGCGCGCCGGGCAATGTGGCGATCGAAAGCGCGGCCTTTGCGCCGTCGGCGCATTTGATGTCTGCCCGTGAACTGCTGGCACTGGCAGGCGTCGATTGGCCCGGCTCGCCGCTCAACGCTAGCTTGCTGCTGGCTTTGTTGGCTTGCATGGCGGTGTATTTTTTTCTATGGCACAGCCGTAGCGGTTACCGCCTGCGGGCCGTGGGTTCCAGTCCCGGCGCAGCCGCCTATGCGGGCATCCGGCCAAAGCGGCATATTGTGTTGGCGATGGCTATCAGTGGCGCGCTGGCCGGTATGGTGGGCATGAATGAAGTTGCCGGGGTGAGTGGCCGGTTGGTGTTGGAGTTTGTCAGCGGCGCCGGCTTTACCGGTATCGCCGTGGCTTTGATGGGGCGCAACCATCCGGTGGGCATTGTGCTCGCCAGTGTGCTGTTTGGCGCGCTGTTTCAGGGCGGTGCCGAAGTCGCCTTTGATGTGTCCGGTTTCAGCCGCGACATGGTCGTCATGCTGCAAGGCTTTGTGGTCCTTTTTTCCGGGGCCATGAGCTATGTGGTGGCGAGGCCGCTGGGGGTGCTGTTACGCGCATTGAACTTGGATGGAGCCAAGCATGGATGAAACCCTTATTGCTTCAGTACTAGCCTCTGCCGTGCGCCTGGCAACGCCCTTGGTTTTGTGTGCGCTGGCCGGCTTGTTCTCGGAGCGATCTGGCGTGGTGGACATCGGGCTGGAGGGCAAGATGTTGTTTGCCGCCTTTGCTGCTGGAGCAATGGGCGCTTTTACCGGTTCGACCACGCTGGCGCTGATGGCGGCGATGTTGGTTGGCGTGTTGCTATCGTCCTTGCATGGGCTTGCTTGCGTCAGCTATCCGGGCGACCAGGTGGTCTCTGGTGTGGCGCTCAATATCATCGCCGCAGGACTCACCGTAGTGCTGGGCATCGCGTGGTTCGCGCAGGGCGGGCAAACCCCGCCGCTGTCGGTGGACGTGCGGGTGCAGGCGCATTGGCAATGGTTGGTACAAGCGGTGCAGCCGCTGCCCTGGTTGGGGCCCGTCCTGGGGCAGGCGCTGTTCGGCCACAACCTGCTGGTCTATTGCGCCTACGCTTTGGTGCCGCTCGCCTGGTATGTGCTGTACCGCACCCGCTTTGGTTTACGTTTGCGCGCGGTGGGCGAGAACCCGCAAATGGTCGATGCAGCAGGCGTGTCGGTGCAGCGCTTGCGTTATGCGGCCTTGGCCATCAACGGGCTTTTGTGCGGTTTGGCGGGTAGCTACCTGGTACTGGCGCAAAGCGCCAATTTTTCGCCACACATGACCGCCGGGCAGGGCTTTATGGCGCTGGCCGCTTTGATCTTTGGGCGCTGGAAACCCTGGGGCGCTTTGGGCGCCTGCTTGTTGTTTGGTTTGCTCGACGCCATTGCCATGCGCTTGCAAGGCGTGGACATTCCCGGTGTGGGCGCGGTTCCGGTACAAGCAATTCAGGCCTTGCCCTATCTGATGACCGTGGTGCTACTGGCCGGTTTTGTCGGGCGTGCAGTAGCGCCCGCCGCATTGGGCAAGCCCTATTTAAAAAATCGCTGAAAGCCGGATCGTCGCATCACGGCCACCGTCGCGAGTAAGGACTTAGGGTAGGCGTTACTTACCGCGTGCAGCACGCTTATTCGGTCTTCTGGATGCTTCGTTTTTGCAAACGCTGCGCATCGATTAATCGCGCTAATCGCTTGGGCAAGGGCAGCGGTTCCCCCATCAAACGCGCGGCCAGCAATTCTGCGCACAGCGCTGCAAAAGTCAGCCCACGCGCGCCCATGGCCAGACACATCCATAAGCCGTTTTCGCCGCCTGCATTGGCAGGTCCCACCAGCGGCAAGCGGTCGTGCGAAACGCAGCGCTGCCCGCGCCACAAAGTAAGTTGCCCCGCTGCGTATTGCGCTTGCAAGGGCACGGTCAATGCGGGCACCAGTGCTGCCACCCGGGCCAGATTGCCTTGATGGCAGGCTGCCTCACTGGCGCTGTCATCCGCTTCAAAGCCGGCCCCGGCCAACCATTGCATGCCCGTATTAGCAGCAACGGCGGGCAAGAAGTGCCCTTGCCCGTGGAATGGTAATGCGGGCAGGCCTGGCAGGCCATTTGCCGGGCCGCTGCTGATGCTGCCGTACCTAGGGTGAATTTGCGCCAAGGCCTGATGTGCGGCGGGGCTCACCGCCACACAAGCCTCGCCGCCATGCAGCCTCGCGGGTATCAAGCGCGCTGCATCCATGGCATTACAAAGCACCAGCAATTCGCTACTCGCTAGTTCTAGGCCCTTGGCATCGAAAGCCGTCCATTGCGATTGGTGGTAACCCAAGCCGTGTACTTCGGCTTCGCAGCGCAGGCTCACACCTGGCGTTGCCAGGCAGGCGCGTATCCAGGCCTGTGGCTTGACCCACAGGGCCTCAGGGTGCCATAGCATGGACCCGCTTGCATCGGTGGGCCTCGGTGCTTGCTGCGTACTATCAAGCCGGGTGCTATTGCGTTGACGCCGATGGCGTTCAGGTAGCTCCGCTCGCAAAGCGCCGCCTTCCTGCCAATCCTCACCCCGCACCAGAACGGATTGCAGTAGGTGGCGGGTCAGGTGGTAGGCACTTCGGGTGAGGTGAAGCAAGGGGTCGGCGGCCGAGTCACCGCTTACGCTCACTAGCCCTGCGGGCAGGCCGGATGCACCGGCTGCGGCTTGTGGGAGCTTTTCCAGCACGGTGACTTGCCAACCGCGCAAGGCCAAAGCGCGCGCCACCAAAGCGCCGCTGATTCCCGCACCGATGATGGTGCAACGCCCGGCGTGCGCAAACACCTGCGTATGGGCGCTCCGACTACGGCGCAATGCCCAAGCGGGGGCGAAAACCCATGTCGATGGCTTGTGCGGCTTCCAAAGCCTGGCATCGAGTTTCGGGGAATCGCCACGCTGATTGCTGGTCTGCTCCCAGAACAAGGTGGTGCCCCGGCGCGCCAGGGTTTGCAGGCCGTGTAGTTCCCGCTCTGTCCAGGCTGCACCTGCATCCAAAAACAGGTGGTCGGCTTGCAGTACCAACTGCGCCAAACTGGCAGCTCTGGGGCCAATACACAGGGTCAGCAGAACCCGTCCATCCTCAAATGGCAGGCGGTAAAAGCCCTGCTTTAATGGCCCCGCGACACCTAGGGCGCTAAGCCCCTTGGCCAGCGTCTGCGCTGGAGGGGAAGATGCGCTTGTGGAGTCAGTGTTAGGCCAGTGCGCCGATTCCACCAGCGCGACATAGTGCAGTAGACCCGTGTTGAATGGGGCGTCGGCATAGGTCCGCCGCGCGCGTAAAAATCCGGCGCCCGCTCCGAAGGCGGTATCGACAATGCAGGTGGCGCCTGCGGCCACGGGAGCTAGCGTTGAATGTGGACTTAGGCCGATGGCGGCACGTAGCCCTGGGCGGCGTCGGCGCCGCTACCGAAGAAATGGTTTTCCATTTGGCGGGCCAGGTATTGGCGGGCGCGGGCGTCGGCTAAATTGAGGCGGTTTTCATTGACCAGCATCGTTTGGTGCTTGAGCCAGGCGGCCCAGGCCTCTTTGCTCACGCCCTCCCAAATGCGTTTGCCCAATTCGCCAGGGTAGGGCGGAAAATCCAGACCTTCGGCCTCGGTGCCAAGTTTGATGCAGGTGACGGTACGTGCCATGAAGTAAGACCTTTGATGTAGCGCAAAAAAGCGCGCAGCCAAAAGCGCGATCTTATTCCCTTTGGCTGGCAGCCCCCTTCGATGCAGGCGGATAATCGCTCAACACCGACAGGAAAGTTTGAATGAAGGAAACCGTGTGACTGTGCTTTTTGATTTGCTAGATGCCCACCCGAGGCGGATTTATGGGCTAACTGCACTGGTAGCGGCTTTGTTGCTGTTATTTGGCTTGTACTTGCAGCATGTGGTCGGTCTGGAGCCTTGCCCCATGTGTATCGTGCAGCGCTATGCCTTTGTGCTGGTGGCGTTGCTGGCGGCCGTGGCGGCCAGCAGCAAATCTCCGCGCGCTTGGGCAGGCTTGGGCATCTTGATTGTTGTACTTTCGGCCTTTGGCGCATTTGTCGCTGCCCGCCAGAGCTATTTGCAGTGGTTCCCGCCCGAAGTGTTCACTTGCGGGCGCGACCTTTACGGCATGATCGAAAGCTTTCCGCTGCAGCGAGTAATCCCCATGGTCTTCAAAGGCAGCGGCGATTGCTCTGCGATTGATTGGACTTTTTTAGGCGGCTCCATTGCCAACTGGTCTTTCTTGTGCTTTTGCGATGTAGCCATCACTTCCGCGCTGATCGCCTGGCGGCATAGCGGCCTGGTCCCTAAGGCGGCTGAACCGTTTCAAGCCTGACTAACGGCAGCACCAAGCATTTAGCAACGACGGGCCGTCGCATCGCTGTCGCTCCTGGCAGTGCGGCGACGCAAGGCAAGAGGACTTAGCCCAGCTTTTTCACCAGCACCTGGCTTTTGCGGTCCCAGTTGTATTGGCGTTTACGCGCTTCGGGCAGCCAGTCGGCGTCCACCAGTATGAAGCCGCGTTTCAAAAACCAGTGCGTGGTGCGGGTGGTTAGCACAAAAATACTTTCCAGACCGGCGGCGCGGGCGCGTTGCTCTATGCGTTTGAGCACGCGCTCGCCATCGCCCTGGCCTTGCACATCGGGGGAGACGGTGAGCGCCGCCATCTCGCCGGTGCGCGTTTCGGGGTAGGGGTTGAGCGCGGCGCAGGCGAAGATCACGCCATCGTGCTCAATGACGGTGTAGCTGGACGCATCGCGCTCTATTTCGGTGCGGCTACGTTTGACCAGGGTGCCGTCTTTTTCAAACGGTTCAATGAGCTTGAGGATGCCGCCCACATCGTTGTCGCCTGCTTCACGCAGGCTTTCGAGTTTTTCATCGACGATCATCGTGCCTATGCCGTCATGCACATAGACCTCTAGCAAGATGGCGCCATCGACCGCATAGGGAATGATGTGGCTGCGCTCGACACCGCCTTTGCAGGCGGTCACGCAATGTTGCAAATAAAAGCCTACATCGGCGGGCTCACGCGCAGGGGGCGCTTCCAGCAACAAAGCTTCGGCAGCGGCTAGCGGGAGTTCGGTGTCCACCGGGTTGTCTTCGCTCAGCGGCTCGAGCGGGCGCTGCAAGATGCCGGGCACTTCAGTCAGAAAAATTAGTTTGTCGGCCTGCAAGGCGGTGGCCACCGACGTAGCCACCTCTTCCATCGTCAAATTAAAAGCCTCGCCGGTCGGCGAAAAACCAAAGGGCGAGAGCAGCAGCAGGGCGCCCATGTCCAGCACTTTACTAATGCCTGCCGTATCGACTTTGCGCACCACGCCGGAGTTTTGGAAATCTACGCCATCGACGATGCCCACGGGGCGGGCGGTGATGAAGTTGCCGCTGATCACCCGCACCGTGGAATCGGCCATGGGCGTGTTGGGTAGGCCCTGGCTGAAGGCCGCTTCGATTTCGTAGCGCAGTTGCCCTGCGGCCTCTTGCGCGCAATCGAGGGCGATTTCGTCGGTGATGCGGATGCCGTGCGAGTACTTGGCCGTATGGCCTTTGGCCTTGAGTTGTTCATTCACCTGGGGCCGAAAGCCGTGTACCAGCACCACTTTGACGCCCATGCTTTGGATCATGGCCAGGTCTTGGGCCAAGTGCGGCAGCTTTCCGGCGGCGATGGCTTCGCCAGCGATACCGACCACAAACGTTTGGTGCCGGAACTTGTGGATATAGGGCGCCACCGACCTGAACCAGGGCACGAAGGTGAAATTAAAGACAGAGGTCATGGGGGCGGGTGGACTCAAGGTTGGTAGTTGCCGCTAATGTACCGAAAGCGCAAGCCTATGGGCAGACGCTGCCATAGGTGCATTTTTTGGTGCGATTTAGGCTTCAAGCAGAACGAGTCGCTTGGCTGGTAATAGGCGCACGAAATCCCGGTCAAAGCTTGCAAGTGTTTCCTGCCGCTCAAGCACACAGGCTGCAATCCACGCGTCTGGAATATCGTTGTCACGCAGGGCCAGCTTGTTGCACAGGGTGCGCAGCTGGGGCCATTCGTTTTGTGGCGTGAGCATGGCAACGCCGGGCTGCAGCAACAACGCGTCAATAAAGGCAAGGGCATCGCTAGTCGGTGTGGGTTGCGCGAACACTTTAGGATGCGTCACCAGGCGCAAGTAGCTGGCAACCACGGTTCCCAGCAGACCGAGTGCCGTGCCGGTACGTGCATTTTCCAGCGCCGAGTGCAGCCACTGTTTTGCTTTGGCGTGGTGCACGTGATCGGCCCGCGATGCGGCGACCAATACATTGACATCGGGTGTCACCTGCGGCCCTATGCGGTGGCGTCGAGATCGTCGGCGGCTTGCAACATCGATTTGTTGCTGCTGGGATCTATGCCTGGCTGTAAGCCGCCCGTGCCTTGAAACACCGGAAGATCGGGCAAGGCGGCGGTGCTTGTGCTGTCCACCTTGGCATAGTGCGCCAGAAACTCTCGCACCTTGGCGCTGACCGAGGTGCCTTCTTCGATGGCGCGAATGCGGGCTTTGCGAATAACGGCGTCGTCTAAGGAAATGGTTAGGTTGCTCATGGTAAATCCTCACGATATTACGTGAAAAAGTGTAGCACGTAAAACTGTGCCATGGGATAATTCTTGCGTGAACGCCCCGCATTCTTCCCCTCCTTTGCGTATCGAATTCCCAGAAAACCTCCCGGTCTCCGCCCGGCGCGAGGAAATCATGGACTTGCTGGCGCGCCACCAGGTCATCATCGTCTGCGGCGAGACGGGCTCCGGCAAGACCACCCAATTGCCCAAAATCGCCCTGGCCATGGGGCGCGGTCTGTGCAATTACCCCAAAGTGCTGCCCAATGGCAAACCTGCGCCGCGCGGCAAACTGATAGGCCACACCCAGCCGCGCCGTATCGCTGCCAGCAGCGTGGCCAAGCGTATTGCCGAGGAATTACACACACCGCTGGGTGAGGTGGTGGGCTTTAAGGTGCGTTTTCAGGACCGCTTAAGCCGCGACGCCTCGGTCAAACTGATGACGGATGGCATCTTGCTGGCCGAGACGCAGACCGATCCGCTGCTGCTGGCCTATGACACGCTCATCATCGACGAGGCGCACGAGCGCAGCCTGAATATCGACTTTTTGCTGGGCTATTTGCGCCAGATATTGCCGCGTCGGCCCGATCTGAAAGTGATAGTCACTTCGGCCACGATAGATGCGCAACGCTTTGCCGACCACTTTGCCAGTTTGCAAGGCACGCAAGAGGCAAAAACGCTGACACCGGCGCCCGTCATCATGGTGTCGGGCCGCATGTTTCCGGTGGAGCAACGTTACCGGCCTTTTGAAGAGCGGCGCGACTACGACGTGAACGATGCCATTGCCGAAGGCGTCGACGAACTCTGGCGCGGCGGGGCTGCTGGCGACATATTGGTGTTCCTGCCCGGCGAGCGCGAAATCCGCGAAGCGGCAGACCATTTGCGCCGCCACCTGAGCCACCAGCCGGTCTTGCGCAACTGCGAAGTGCTGCCGCTGTTTGCGCGCCTAAGCCAGGCCGAGCAGGACCGCATTTTTGAAGGCCACACCGGGCGGCGCATTGTGCTGGCCACCAACGTGGCCGAAACCTCGTTGACCGTGCCCGGTATTCGTTTTGTCATCGACAGTGGCACGGCACGCATCAAGCGCTACAGTTTTCGCAGCAAGGTGGAGCAATTGCTGGTGGAGCCCATCAGCCAAAGCTCGGCCAATCAGCGCGCCGGGCGTTGCGGGCGGGTGGCCGATGGCATTTGCATACGTCTGTATGAAGACAAAGACTTTGCCGGGCGCGAACGCTTTACCGACCCAGAGATATTGCGCTCTTCGCTGGCCGGGGTGATTCTGCGCATGAAGTCGCTGCGTCTGGGCGCGGTGGAAGACTTTCCGTTTCTGGAGCGCCCCTCTGGCCGGGCGATTGCCGACGGCTACCAATTGCTGCAAGAGCTGGGCGCGGTGGACGAGGCCAATGAACTCACAGCGCTGGGGCAGGAGCTTGCGCGCCTGCCGCTAGACCCGCGCGTAGGCCGCATGATTTTGGAGGCGCGCAAGCGCGAGGCCCTGGACGAGGTGCTGATCATCGCCTCCGCGCTGAGCGTGCAGGATGTGCGCGACCGGCCCATGGACGCGCAACAGCAGGCGGACCAGGCACATGCCAAGTTTGACGACGAGAAAAGTGAATTTTCCGGTTATCTGAAGTTATGGAAATGGATTGGCGCGGCGCGTGGCGACAAAGCCGAAATAAGCGGGGCGCACAAACTGAGCAACCGCCAGTTTGAGCAATTGCTGCGGCAGAACTTTATCAGCGTGCGCCGCTTGCGCGAATGGAAAGACATCCATAGCCAATTGCTCACCGTGGTGGCCGAACACCAATGGCGTGTCAATACTGCGCCCGCGTCCTACGAGCAATTGCATTTGTCGATGTTGGCCGGTCTCTTGGGCAACGTAGGTTGCAAGCTGGAGGCCGAAGGCCAGCAGGGCGAATACCTGGGCGCGCGCAGCATCAAGTTCTTCCCCCATCCGGGTGCGCATTTGGTGAAGAAACCCGGGCGTTGGATTATTGCGGCGGAGTTGGTCGAGACCACGCGCTTATTCGGGCGCGGTATAGCGGCGATTGACCCGCAGTGGATTGAACAAGTGGGTGGCCATTTGCTCAAAAAGCAATTACTGGACCCGCACTGGGAGAAAAAAGCTGCTGAAGTGGTGGCGCTGGAGCGGGCTACTTTATACGGCATGGTGGTCTATAGCGGGCGGCGCGTGAATTACAGCCGGGTCGATATGGCCGGTGCGCGCGAAATATTTATCCGCCAGGCGCTGGTCGAAGGGGTGTGGGAAACGCCGCTGCCGTTTTTAGCGGCCAACCTGAAGTTGATCAAACAAGTCGAGGACCTGGAGCACAAAGCCCGGCGCCAAGATGTGCTGGTGGATGACGCCTTGATTTACGCGTTTTACGACCGGCAACTGCCCGCCGATGTGTGCAGCGGTTACAGCTGCGAGCGCTGGTACCGTGAGGAAGCAAAAAAGCAGTCCACGCTGTTGATGCTGACCCGCGAAGAGCTGATGCGCCATGAGGCGGCGGGCATTACCACCAGCCAGTTTCCCAAAACGGTGCGCTTAGGTGGCGTGGATTGCGCGGCCACGTATTTGCATGAACCGGGTGATGCGCGCGATGGCGTGACAGTGACGGTGCCCTTGTTTGTGCTCAACCAAGTGAATGAAGAGCGCTGCGAATGGTTGGTGCCGGGCATGCTCAAAGACAAAGTGCAGGCTTTGCTCAAGACCCTGCACCAAAGGCCGCGTTCGCGCCTAGTTCCCTTGCCCGAGACAGCGACGCGCATGGCTGAAGTACTGAATGCGCCCGAACGCTTTGGCGCGGGCGGCTTGGTCGATGCCTTGCTCAAACTGGTGCGCGAGGCCACCGCGCTGGACATTGTGCGCGCCGACATCAAGGTGGACATGCTGCCTGCGCATTTCTTCATGAACATCCGCGTGGTCGATGAGCATGGCCGCCAGCTAGGGCAGGGCCGCAATTTGGGAGCACTCAAAGCGCAATGGGGTTCGCAAGCCCGTGGCGCCTTTCAGGCTTTGGCGGCGCTCAAGTTGAGCGATGCCGTGCCGGCCCAGGCGCCCAAAGGCGCATTCACGACGAAGTCGGGTGCCGTGCAGGTCGGTCAAGGTCAGGGCAGTGGCGATGCGCCGAGAGCGCGGCCGAGTGCCGGCCAAGCGTCTTCTGGTGCTCCGCATGCGCAGCCCTCGGGCACGGCTGGCCGCGCACAAAGTGGCGCTAGCGCGCAAGTACACAGCGCCGAGCAGCGCTACACCGCGTGGACTTTTGGCGAATTGCCCGAGCTCTTGGAAATACGCAAAGGCGCGCACGCGGTAATCGGCTTTCCGGCCCTGGTCGATGGTGGCGACGCCGTCACGCTAGAAGTTTTTGACGAGCCGCAGATCGCAGCAAGCAAACACCGCAGCGGCCTGGCGCGTTTGTTTGCTTTGCAACTGAAAGAAGCCATCAAGTACCTGGAAAAAAATATTCCGGACTTGCAAAAAATGGGCGCTGCTTTCATGCAAGTCGGTAAGGTCGATGGCAGCAACGCCGCGGGCGGCACCGTGGAAGAGCTTAAAGCCCAGATCATCGCGCTGGCGCTGGAGCGAGCGTTTTTGTTGGAGCCCTTACCTGCCGATGCGGCCGCGTTTCAAAAACGTTTGGATGAAGGCCGAGGCCGCCTGACCTTGATCGCCAATGAAGTGGCGCGCATGGCGCTGACCATATTGCTGGAGTACCAAAACGCGGCGCGCAAAATTAAAGACAGCAAAAACGCCGCGCCGGCCTGCGAGGATGCCAGCGCGCAATTGCAGCGCCTGGTGCCCAAGCGCTTTTTGCACGCTACCCCTTGGCCGCGTTTGCAGCATTTGGCGCGCTATTTGCAAGCCATCACCTTGCGCCTGGACAAATACCGCACCGACCCGGCACGCGATGCCGCCCGCCTGGCCGAGTTGCGCCCCTTGGAGCAGCGCTACTGGCGCTTGGTGGCCGAGCGCAAAGGTGCGGTCGATGAACGCATGGCCGAATTCCGCTGGCTGATGGAAGAGTTGCGCGTCAGCTTTTTTGCACAAGAGCTGCGCACGCCCCAGCCTGTCAGTGTGAAGCGCTTAGAAAAAGCTTGGGCGCAATTGGGCAGCTAACCCTATTGGCCCATATGCCAGATGTTGGTCGAGCGTGCGCCACTTCTGCAAAAGGCCAGCACCGGCCCGGTCGATGCGGCCAAGATGGCAGCAAAGCTGGCCACTTGTTCGGGCGTAATTTGGCCGCTGATGACCGGTAAATAGTGGTACTCCAAACCCGCTGCCTGCGCCGCCTGCGCCATGGCGTCGGAGCTGGGTTGATCTGGCCCGCCTTCTCCGTCGGGACGGTTGTTCACCACGGTGCTAAAGCCGTGCGCGGCGATGGCGGGCATGTCCTCGGGCGCGATTTGGGGTGCGGTGGCGAAGCCGTCGGTGTGGGCGCTAATGGTCAAGGGCATATTGTGGGTACTTTCAAAAAACGTCGGTAAATAGTTCAAACGGCAAAACAATTTTAGGGAACCTCCGCCTAAACCCAAGCCCGACCTTGCGAGGCCGCAGGCCGTGGCAATCCAGGGCTTCATGCTTACATGGATCGCCGCGTCGCTTCGCTCCTCGCGATGACGAACTTGCAAAGCGCTTACGTACAGTTTGGCCAGTCGATCCAGGCCTTTGCGATGACGAACTTGCAAAGTGCTTACTCACAGCTTGGCCAATCGCTCCAGACCTTTGCGCAGCGTCACTTCCTCTTTGGCAAAGCAAAAGCGCACGACTTTCTGGTCAAAGGCGTCACTGTAAAAAGCGGACATCGGAATCGCCGTTACGCCGATTTCTATGGTCAACCAGCGGCAGAACTCGGCCTCGCTCATGTCGCTCACGTCAGAAATCTCAGCACACTGAAAAAACGTGCCTTCGCTGGGCAGTAAGCGGAATTTGGTTCTCTCCAAGCCTTCACGAAACAGATCGCGTTTGCGCTGGTAAAAAGCAGGCAGTTCGAGGTAGCGCGCAGGTTCTTGCATAAACGTAGCCAGGCCGTATTGCACCGGCGTGTTCACGGTAAACACGTTGAACTGGTGCACTTTACGCATTTCAGCGGTAAGCGATGCCGCTGCCGCCACAAAACCCACTTTCCAGCCGGTGACATGGTAGGTTTTACCAAAGCTAGAGACGATAAAGCTGCGTGCCGCTAGGCCCGGATAGCGGGCCGCGCTTTCGTGGGGCGCACCGTCATAAACCATGTGCTCATAGACCTCGTCGCTGATCAGCAGCACATCGGTGGGCGCCAAAATCTCTTGCAGGCGCAGCATGTCCGCGCGGCTCCAGATAGTGCCGCTAGGGTTGTGCGGCGAGTTGATGATGATGCAGCGGGTGCGCGGCGTCATAGCGGCGGCGATTTTGTCGAAATCTGGGCGGAAGGTGCCGGGCGTTAAAGGGACACGCACCGCCACACCGCCAGCCAGCGCGATATTGGGCAAGTAGCTGTCGTAACAAGGCTCTAGCACGATGACTTCGTCACCAGGATGCACCACGGCCAGCACGATAGAAATAATGGCCTGGGTTGCGCCCGCCGTGATGGTAATTTCGTCAGCCGCGCGGTAGCTGTGCCCGTAGAGGCGCTGCATTTTGTCGGCCACCGCTTCGCGCAAGGCCAGCACGCCAGCCATGGGTGGGTATTGGTTATGGCCTTGGTGCATGGCAAGGCTCACGGCGTCCAGTAAAGCTGGATCGCAAGCAAAGTCAGGAAAGCCTTGGCCCAAGTTCACCGATTGGTGCTCGGTGGCCAGGGCCGACATGACGGTGAATATGGTGGTGCCGACCTCGGGCAGGCGGCTGCGCAGCACCGGCGTATTTAAAACGGGGAGATCTTCGGTTTTTGAGGACATGGTGTAAATCGGCTTAGGTACGAGGCTTTAGATATCCGCGTCTTTGAAATGGCCGCCCATGGCTCTTTCAACCGTGTTGCGGCTAAGGCGCTCACTGAGCAACTCGGTAAAGGTAAACACAAAATTGCGTAGATAGGCACTACGCTTGAATGCGACGCGGGTCATGTTGTTCCCGAACAGGTGACCGGCCGGACGCACTACCAGACCGCTGGCGCCGCCTTCTTGCTGCAGGTCGCGAACTGCCATTTCCGCCGCTATTCCTAGGCCTAGACCAAGGCGCACATAGGTGGTGATGACGTCTGAATCAATCGCTTCGAGTGCAATGCGCGGCTGCAGTTTGCGGGCAGCAAAGGCGGCGTCGATTTTGGTGCGGCCGGTAAAGGAGGGGTGGTAGGTTATCAGTGGCTCAGCGGCCACGTCTTCCAGGCTGATCCGGGTGCGGGAGGCCAAGGGGTGTTCCAAGGGCATGACCAGCATATGTTGCCACTCGTAGCATGGAAGGGTAACGAGTTCGGGATAAGCCGCAAGTGATTCGGTCGCGATGCCGATTTCAGCCACTTCGTCGATCACCATGCGTGCCACCTGGTCGGGCGCCCCTTGGTGCAGGCTGATGTTCACTTTAGGAAAGCTCAAGCGCAGCTTGGCTACTTTTTCTGGCAACACGTAACGCGCCTGGGTGTGGGTGGTGGCTATAGAAAGGGTTCCGCTGTCTTCTTGGCTGAATTGCTCGCCAATGCGCTTGAGGTTGCCCAACTCGCGCAAGATCAGGTCAATGCTTTTGAGTACATGCTGGCCCGGTTCGGTCACGCGCTTGAGGCGTTTGCCGTGTCGGGCGAAGATGTCCACGCCCAATTCCTGTTCCAACTCAATAATCGCCTTGGAAACCCCTGGTTGCGATGTGTGCAAAGATTTCGCTGCCTCTGTGAGGTTCAAGTTGTGCCTGACCGCCTCTTGAACGAATCGAAATTGGTGTAGGTTCATAACGAAATTTGGCTAAAGAACCCATTCATTATGCATTATTCTAGTTTTTATCTGGCTCCATTACCCCAAGGCGATGTCGGCCAGCAAGTCCACCAGGCGGGCGTTCTCGCCCACTGCTGCCTGCAATTGAAAGCTAATGGTGGGCCAGCGCGCAGCCATTTGTGTCGCCAGCTCGGGCAAATCTTCACGTGCATGCTTGCCGACGCCCAAAAATAGCGGCAGGATGCTGATGTCCTGGGCTCCCTGTGCGATGAGGCTCTGACAGGACTCCTCAAGCGACGGGGTACTCCATTCTAAATACGCACAAGCGACTAACGCACCTGGCTGTTTTTGGCGCACGGCGCGGGCGACCGCCTCGACAGGCTTGTGCCATAGCGGATCGCGTGAGCCGTGGGCGAAAAGCACGATGCCACGCAACAGGCGGGTAGGGACTTGGCTCATTGACGCGCCACCAGCCAGCCAAAGGTTGCCAGCGAAATGATCGAGTAAATCAGCCCCGGTAATGCGGCTGTGAACCAAGGCTCCCAGGCTTGTAGATAGCCCAGATCACCAATTAGATTGTTGAGTAATACAAAGCTGATACCTGCCATGACACCGAAAAATACCATGGGCGCGGTGCTGCTGCTACGGAAATGCATATAGCCAAATGGCAAGGCCAATATCACCATCACCAGGCAACTGAGCGGGTAAAACACCTTTTTCCAAAATTGAATTTCGTATTTTTGCGCCGCCTGGCCGTTGGCGTTGAGGTGTCGCACGTACTGAAACAGGTCAATCGTACCCATACGGTCAGGTCGCAGTAAAGCAGAAGCCACCATCTCCGCGCTGATCTGGGTAGGCCAATGAAGTTGCGCATGGTGGGTGTTCAACGCGCGCGCTTCCAAGGTGCCTAAATCGGCAAACTCCGTTCGCGATACGTCCTCTAAGGTCCAGGACTGACCCGGGCCGAAACGCCCGCTGGACGCTTGCATCAGTGCCACGATGTGCCCTTGCTTGTCGAGCTCAAAAATCCGGATCCCCTTTAAAGTGCTGTTGTTTTCAAAGGCAGCCACGTTGACCGAATAACTACTTTGCGCTTGTTTGTCTTTGATCCAGGCGCCAGTTTTGCCAAGCGAAATTTCAGCCTGCGCATGGGTTTTAAATGTCTGAGAAAACCTATCCGCTAAGGGCGCTAGGTAATCGCCAATTCCGAAGGTCACCAGCACAAAGAACAATCCCAGCATCATCAAAATGCGCAGCGCTTGCCAAGGCCCTAGGCCACTGGTACGCAATATGGTGAACTCGGAGCTTTGTGCCATGCGGGTCATCACGAAAATCGAACCTATCAGCACGCCAATCGGCATGATCTCGTACAGGTGACTAGGCGCCATCAAGCAAACATACAGTAATGCCTTTGCAACTGTATAGCCCATGGAGGCCAAACTATTTACTGCGTTTAATTCATCGACCAGATCAAAGAAAAAAAATAGGCCACTTAAGGTAAGAATCACTGCCAACACCGCCAGCAGTACCTCGGCGTAGAGTAACTTTCGCAGTGTTTTCATCCCGTACTCCTGGATCGCAGGACTTGGGGTAGCCGCAGACGCCAATGGTTATGTCGGATGGTCAACCAAAGAATGCTAAACAGAAATACTCCGCCATGTAAGCTACTTAATTGAAGCCAAGCAGACACCTTGCCGTTTTCGACCCAATTTTTGCCAAGTGCCAAAAAATTGAAATACACCAAAAAGGCCAGAAAGGCAAATACCAGGTTACTGACGCGCCCAACCCGCGGATTGAAGCCCGACACCGCCAAGCCTAGAAAGACCACGTTCACAGCAGCAAGGAAAAATCCGATACGCCAGACGAGTTCCCCATGGTACTTAGGGTCAGAGGAAGCAAATAACTCCAAACTCGAAACCGTTGTGGCCGGTGTATACGCCCGGACGGTGGGTTCTTCAAAGCCAATTTTGACCACATACCGGCTAAAGCTGGTCAGCTGACTCTCGTTGGTATTTCTGTAAAGCTCAAGTCGCTGACCGTTTTCCAGGATAAGCATTTTGATGCCATCTACGACTTGCAGGGTGCCCTTGTCCGCTGAGGTAATAGTCTCCCTGCCGGCCTCGCGCGTGACCAAAAATACATTCAGTGCTTGCTCTTTGTTGGAACTATCCTTGTCGATGAAAAAAACCTTGTCGCCACTGGCTGACTCTTGGAATTGGCCAGGTTCTACCCGGGCGACATCGCTGCGCTTTTGAAATTGGTCGCGAAGATCCTCAATGCGGCCGAAGGCCCAGGGCAGCACCACCAAAGCCAAGGTCAAAATCAACACAAATATAGGCCAGGCAAAGCGCAGGAGTGGGCGCAACAAGGATGCAATTCCTTTGCCGCTGCCCAGCCAAATTACCATTTCGCTGTCCCGGTACATACGGGTCAGCACGCTGACCACCGCGAAAAACAGGCTAAACGACAAAATCACGGGCAATTGGGAAAAGACGCTGTAGCCCATGATTAATGGGACGTCCGAGGGATTGAAAACGCCACGGGTCGCCTCGCTCAATGTGCGAATCACGGTTGTCGTCATGACGACAGTCACAAGAACCAGTAACGTCGCACCAAAGCTGCGGGCAAGTTCCTTGCGGATGGATGAATGGAATAACATGCGTGCGATAGGAAAGGTGCAATTATGAACTTTGAATCTAAGTCACTGGATCTTGCGGCCGCTGCCCAGGAAAAGTGTGATCTGTTAGTGGTGCTGATTCCCAAGGACTTTAAGGCGGGAAAAGACAGTTTTTCTCAGCTTGTCCATGCCGCTCTCAAATCAGGCGACCTCGAAACCAGCGCAGGAAAGTGCTTGTCCCTGTACCGTCCGGCCCAAGCCGCTGCCGTTCGGGTCGTGCTCGCCAGCACCGGGGAGGGTAAAGCACGCCAGATCAGGAGCGCTGTACAGGCGGCACTGGGAGCGGGTAAGTCCTCGAGCCTAAAGCGTCTGGTCTTGTGCTTTGCGACAGCCGCCTCGGGGGAGGGCCTGCGCGCAGCGATGCTGACCGTGGCCGACATGACCTATGCCTATACCACCAGCAAGTCCAAGCCGCAGCCGCGCAGCCTGCAAAAAATGGTGCTTGCAACGCCCAATGCCGGCGACCTAAAAACCACTTTTGACCGCACTGCGGCAGTGGTCGCCGGCGTAGAACTGGCCAAAGAATGGGCGAATCGCCCGGCCAATCTGGCTACGCCTACCGATCTGGCCACCGCTGCCCAGGCCTTGGGCAAACTCCCCAAGCTCAGTTGCACCGTTCTGGGGCCGCGCGAAGTAGCCAAGCTGGGCATGGGCTCGTTTATGGCTGTGGCCCAGGGCTCCGACCAGCCATTGCGTTTTATCGTGCTACGTTACGAGGGCGCGGCTAAAAACAAAGCCCCTACGGTGCTGGTGGGCAAAGGTATCACTTTCGACAGCGGCGGAATCTCGATCAAACCCGCAGCCGAAATGGATGAAATGAAATTCGACATGGCCGGTGCGGCCAGTGTTTTAGGGGTTTTCAAGAGCCTGGCCCTTCTCAAGCCCGCCATCAACGTGGTTGGCCTGATACCGTCCTGTGAAAATTTGATCAATGGCAAGGCGGTCAAGCCCGGCGACGTGGTCACCAGCATGAGTGGTCAAACCATCGAAATCCTGAATACGGACGCCGAAGGTCGGCTCATTCTGTGCGACGCGCTTACGTATGCAGAGCGCTTTAAGCCCTCCGCTGTTGTGGACATCGCCACCCTGACCGGCGCCTGTGTAGTTGCGCTAGGCGCGGTGCGTAGCGGGATGTTCTCGGACCGCGATGAGTTGGCCCAGGCCCTGAGCAGCGCTGGCGACCGTGCGCAGGACCTGTGCTGGCGCATGCCGCTGGATGAGGACTACGCAGAAGGACTCAAGAGTAATTTCGCCGATGTCGCCAACGTGGCCGGCCGGGCTGCTGGCGCGGTGACGGCGGCCAAATTCCTGCAACGCTTTGCCGAGAAATTCGCTTGGGCGCACCTGGACATTGCGGGCAGCGCCTGGAAGGGTGGTGCGCAAAAAGGCGCTACCGGCAGGCCGGTCGGGCTGCTGGTCGAATACCTGTTGGGGCCAGCGCAAACCAAGTGACGCAAGTCGTATTTCATGTTGGCATCGAAGACAGGCTGGACTACGCCTGTCGCTTGATCCGCAAAGCCCTGGGCTCCGGCGCGCGGGTGTTGGTGCTGGCCGATGAGGAACTGATTGTTCCGCTTGACGAGGCGCTGTGGCTCCACGACCCGACCAGCTTTGTACCGCACGCCTTGGCGGGTTCGCCGCAGGCGCAATCGGGGCAATGCGCCGTCCTATTAGCCCATGACACGACCCACATGGAGGGTGCTTGGCCGGTTTTGATCAATATGCGGCGCGAATTGCCCGAGGTACCCCCGCGCTGCGAAAAGCTGATTGAATTGGTTTCAGGTGACGATGCAGACCTAAGCGAAGCACGACATCGCTGGAAAAGCTATAGCCAGCAGGGCTTTGCGCCTGTGAAACACGATGTGCCCAAGCGGGCCGGCACCTAGCACGCTAACTCGGGGTAAACTCCGCGGTTCCGGAGAGGTGGATGAGTGGTTTAAGTCACACGCCTGGAAAGCGTGCGAGGGGTAAAACCCTCCGCGGGTTCGAATCCCGCCTTCTCCGCCAAATACCTATATAAATCAACAACTTACGTTGACTTTTGGGTTTTTCATACCCACTTACATGCCATCGTCACGTTGGTTCTGATTACAGGTTGGACATCGGTTTGCGAATCGCCGTTCCCATTAGTTCGAGCAAGTTATGACCTGATCGAGGTAATGGTTGGTAGTGTGGTGTCATGCGGCTCAGCTGGCCCCAGTACCCCTTACCATTTCTGGCTGGAAGGGCCCCCACCGTACCCCCACCCCCCACTTTTCAAGTTGGCATTGCTACTGAGCGGGTGAACTGTTTCACAGCGCTAGAAGTCACGAGCTAGACGGAAGCCAACTATGCTGGTACTAAATCCCTTAGCGGTAGACCCACGCATAGCCGAACGCAACCACGCAGCGATATTGACCCAAGTTCCACCGCGGATAACACGATGGTCACCTTCGCAGCCGCTAACCCAAGCGCTACCATCCGATGGCGCCCCAATGTAGTTGTTGTGAAAGCAATCCTGCGTCCATTCCCACGCGTTCCCATGCACGTTATAAACCCCATATGGGTTAGGGCTAAAACTATCCACAGGGAGTGTGGTTTGCCTCCATTGTCCTTTGGGGCTGCCGTTGTAACTTGGCCCAGACCCTTGATAGTTTGCCTGCAATGTAGTAATAATTTCACCCCACCAGAATGCGGTTTGGGTGCCGCCCCGGCTTACATACTCTCTCTCGGCCTCACTGAGCAATCGAAATTTCTTTCCGCTAATGCGGTTGAGCCATTGAATATATGCTTGGGCGTCGTTCCAACTTATGCACACTACCGGATGGTCTTCCTCTTGCTCAAATCCTACGTTGCGCCAGTTATAAGGAGCCTGTCTTTGCATAACTTTATCCAAATATATTTCGCAACCCTTACCCTGCTCGGCTTCGGTGATATGCCCACTGAAGCGCACAAACCTCTCGAACTCGCCCTTGGTAACTGCATAGCGACCCGCCGCAAATCTAGGAATACGCACTTCATGTTGCGGGCTTTCCCTTTGTGTGAAGCCGGGTCTTTGACTCAGACCAGCCGCGTTGGCCAGTGACTGTTCCTGCGCACTGGAGCCCATGGTGAAGCTACCTGCTGGTACGACCACCAGCTCAGGGCATTCGGTGCAGTCTTTGATAATTGGAATGTTGTTCAAAGCAGATGCCCCCTGCTTGGCGGTCTCATTCGGCTTTTTTGTCTCGGCAGTCGGACGAGAATCCTCTGCCTTTTTGACACTGCCGGGAACTGGAGTCGGCAAGTCACTTGCCAGACGGAACCCCCAGCCGGGGGACCGCGGGTCTCGGAGGCCCTCGAAACGGAAGGCCGAGCGCAAATATGCCGGCCAGTACAACCTAGAACCGCCACGAAGCACCAATTTGTCGCCCTCACAACTAGTGGTCCATGCGCTGCCGTCCGTCGGCGCTCCAGCGTAGGTTTCATGCCAACAGTCCTGCGTCAATTCCCATACGTTACCGTGCATGTCGTAAAGGCCAAAGGCATTAGGCAGTTTCTGTCCCACTTCCTGCGTCTTGCGTCCACTATTTCCGTCATACCAAGCATAGTTAACTAGCTTTGATTCATCATTACCGTGGCTCCAATCAGTGGTGGTTCCTGCCCTCGCGGCGTATTCCCATTCGGCTTCGCTGGGTAGACGGTACTTTTGCCCAGTCGTCTGGTTCAGTTTCGCGATGAATTGCTGGACGTCATCCCAAGAGACCCGATCCACAGGCAGGGTGCGACCTATGTTTTGACTTGTGTTGATGCCCATGACCGACATCCAAAGTTCTTGCGTAACCTCCGTCTTGCCCATCAAAAAGCTACGTACGACGACGCTATGTGTAGGTTGTTCGCGGGGACTGTTGTTAGAACCCATCACAAAGGTCCCAGCAGGTATCACAACCATCTCAGGATTGATTAACGCTACCCGTTCCCTCGCGCCCCACCTCGCCTCAGCTTCAAGGCGCGCCTTCTCAGATTGCTCAGCGACAGCAAGCATCTCAGGATTGATTGACGCTACCTGTTCCCTCGCGACCCACCTCGCCTCAGCTTCGAGGCGCGCCTTCTTAGATTGCTCAGCGACAGCAAGCAGCGTTTCGGCCGCCAACTTAGCTGCTTTGGCCTGCGACGTAAACCTACCACTTGGGTATTTTTCTAAATAGGTGGCATAGCTAGCCACGGTGTCGGCAGTCCGTGCTTGATCCCACACGGTTTGCTCTATCCGTTGGGCTTGTTGCTCTTCGCGCTGCTTTGCCTGCTGTACTTCCAGTGCCAATTTCGCGTTCTTAGTTTCTTCTACGTCATCCAGCTTTTTCAACTCCATGCGGGCTAATGCAACATACCTACCGGATGGGTACTGTTTGAGGTACGCCTCCAAATATTCCCGGGTCCCGGTTGTCTTAACCTCTGCCCACAAGTCGATTTCTGCGTCGGTCGATGGTTTTTCGAGACGCTGCTTTATTGCGTCTAATTTGATTTTTGCCGGTCCTGCGTAACGCCCTTTAGGAAATAAATCAAGGTAGGTTTGGAAGGCAGCAACACTATTTACGGCTTGTGCCGCGGCCCATGTTTGGGCTTCAGAATCATCCCCTCCTTGCTGGATTTGAACGGTCGTTGGCCCATAAAAATAGAAATTTCCACGCGCTTCGTTGTATACAGCAGGGCGCTGCTCATGTCGCACGGACTTTGCTAATGATTCCACCGAATCCTGCACTTCCCGCATCATGTCTTCAATCCGCACTCCTGGCGTTCGCATGCGGGTGATGAATTCACGGGTGAACACACCATTAGGGTTACTGTCGTTGTCACTAAGCCTATCTAAGGCCTGTTGCCCGCGGCTGGCAGAGTAGACTACTATTTGGCCCTTGGGCGGCTCCAGTGCATTGAGACCGCGCGCATTGCCAACGGCGCGTCCTTTTGCTTTCATTGGGTTGTCCCTGCAAGCATCTACCATCACCAAGGTGAATGCAGGCTTAGCTTCCGACAACTTCTCGGTAAGATCATTTAATCCGTACGCCGTCTTTTCAATCTGACTTTCGCTCTCAGCCTCGATGTCGACGGGTAATAGATGCGCACCGGTTTTTATCTGCACGCCGTGGCCGGCATAAAAAACTACCACCTCGTCTCCGCCTGTAATGCTTTCAATAAACGCATCAATAGCTTTCACCATCCTGCGGTAGTTCAAGTCTTTGTGCAATGTGACTGCGAAGCCGGCGGCCTTCAACTCCCGCGCCATCGCATCAGCATCATTGCCTGCTTTTTGCAACTTACTAACACTAATGTAATTGTCGTTTCCCATAACCAAAGCGAGGCGTTTGGCATTTACAGGAATAGCCATCATGACTAAGCACAATGCCAAGCACCACGTACTAGCATTGCGAAATACTCGAGATCGGGACATGATGAAAGTTTATGAAATGGGCCTACAAGTGTCAGGGGAAGTAACTTATTTTTGAATCAGTAAGCACAGACCGTCGCTCAGGCAAATCCACTCTGAGGGGCAGTTTTGGTTCTTGGCATTTTCCTGTAGATCAGGGTGAAACAATTTAAACGCTTGTTCAATTAGTGCATTCGGATTTTGCATGGCTCTGCCTAGTGTGTAAGTATGTAAAACACCTTTGCTGGCTCCGCGCGCGGACCAAGCGTTCAGATGAGGCAGCGTTTGCGCGATCAATTTTCCGAAAGCGCCCATTGATGCCTATGACTCACCAATAAAACGAAGACTTAAACCCCATCAGCCATCTTGTACAGCAAAACTATCAGTTAACCTCAAACTCAATCACCTGACTACCGGTGCGACCTAAACTATCTTCAATCGAAATAAATATCTTATGCCTTCCCTTAGGTAAGGCCGCTTCCTGTAAATTAAGCCCAGTTTCCGTGACTTTAGTAACGCTCAGTAGCTTTTTAGTTATGTCAATTTGAAACGTTCCGTACAAGGCTCTAAACGATTCGGGTTTGACGTTACTAGGGGCTACGGATTGAAACTTCAACTCTATTGGCGTAGGGGAGACTACTACACTGGAGAGTTTTGGAATTATTACTTGAATTAGCGGCGCACCAATAGCAGGTGTAGATCTGGGACTGATTTGAATCAACGCATTGTTTGACTCATGGGCCTCCTCCGGAGAGACCAGAAAGGACTGTGCTGAAACAGCAGATGAAGCAAATATCATCAGGGTTATTATTATTTTATTCATTGTAATGTCGTGATTCGAACTCTTCTGTTTTCTATTGCGTGAGGCTTATCTGGGTAGAGCAGTTCGCTAAACCCCTTGCCAACAGCCTCCACGCGATCTCTGTCTATGCCCTGGCTAGCCATATAGATTATGACTGTTTCAGCACGACGAAAACTTAAACTTTGGTTATATGGTCCAGATCCTTTTGCGTCGGTATGGCCTTCAACTTTAAACCTCGTACTCATCAAGCGGTCAGTTTTCATGGCCGCCACCAAATTTTCCAATAAGGGTTTGCTGTTTTCTTGAAGTTTTGCCGAGGCAAATTCAAATTGAATAACAAGATCAATGCTTCTGGGCTCAACCTTCAGATTCCGAAGATTTCTGGTCTTCGGCTGCTCGGGACCAGCGAGTTGCTCCACGAGTTGGTCAACCGATGCGTTCTCAATGGGTTGCGCCATCGAGGAAAAAGAAACTGCGGTTGCCAGAATCAGTATGAATGCTTTCATCATTGCACCTCTTTGACCGTTAACAACTTTGCGCCAAAGCTCTCGGATCGACCATCAACACCGGCGCCAGTAAGGAAGTTAATCAACGCAGAGCGTCCGCCTATGTCGTTGATCGCATAGGTAAAGGGTTCGGCGGCAGTCGGGTCAGCCATGGCTAAATTATCTAATTTGCGCGGCGTGTCCGAGACCATGACCAAGATGTTATTGGTGCCCACTGGCCCAGCAGCTTTGATTTGCCAGTCTGGTTTAGGCAGTTGCAGGGCTTTACCGGCTTTGATTCGGTTGTCCTTGTCCAGGCCATTGGGGTATAGGACGTAAAAGCTTTTGGCATCGCTCCCAAGCAAGACTATATAGACATAGCCATCGTGGTTTGCATTGACGGTCAGATAAAGGCTGTCTTTGCCAATCTTGAGCGCGGATTTGCTTAACTTCACATCCAGTTGTCGATTAGGGTTGCGCTGCTGCTCAATATCTTTGAGGGCTTCAAGCGAGGCGAGGGCCAGTTCTGCTGGCGGTGCGGCAGCAGGGGACTTGGGAGGCGCTTGCACGGGCGGTGGCAGGGCTTGGGTTGCTGGAGGCGGCTTAACTGGCTCTGGTTGGGCCTGGGTAGGCACAACGGCAGCTGGGGGCTTTATAGGTTCAGGTTGTACTTGCGGGTGCGCTATGGCTGGCGGTAGTGCGGGTGGCGGTTTGGGCGCTTCAGCTACCACCACAGGCGCTGTAACTGCTAGGGGCTTCGTCTCTGCGATCGGTGTTTGTGCAATGACTTCAACCGTTGGCCTACTCGACTCAGGTTGCACTTGAGGTGGCGCTATGGCAGGTGGGGGTGGTGATGTTTGTACGACTTGCACTGGAGCAGTTACTTCAGTTGGCAGCTTTTGTGCTGCGACAGGGATAAGGTTGCGATTGCCTGTGATCTGTATATTTGATGGCAACATACCCAGTTTTTCATAGGGCTTCATCAAAGCGTTAAGCTTAATCTGTGCACAGGCCCTGACTTCATCAAGAGAGATAGCCCCACTTTTGTTGAGATCAGTTGCTTCTCCTGTTAGGCATTGGGTTAGGGTATGAGTTGCCAGCCCGCCCAGTTCTTTGGTGTCCCAACTGACTTCATTGTTATTAGCAGCTGCAATTTGGACAAAATTTTCATCATGGACACCAAAGCGCTTGAGTTCACTTAACAAGCCACGGGCCCCACGTGCCATGACTTGATTCACCCCTACATCACATTGCTGGGCATTGGGATTGTTCTTGGGGTGGATATTGAGTTCAGTGCTCACGGAGCGCGTTTTTGGATTAATCACCCCACCAGAGAAACATGTGTCAATGACCATCAAGACCTTGTCGGCTTTTTCGCTGATTGGCTTTGTGTAGGCGGCGATCTCAGCTTCACTTAATACATCGGTGACAGTGAACTTACCCTTGGTATAGGTCTGCAGTCCTTCAACACAAACGTCGCCCTGCGGGTAGCGCGCACCATGTCCAGAGTGGTAAATAAAGACGCGGTCTCCAGCTCTCACCTTCTCAGCCAGCTTTTTGAATTCATTCTGAATGTTTTCCTTAGTGGCCAGATCGTCACGCAACTCTACGATGGAGTTATTGGATACCCCCATCTCCTTAGCCATGCGCCTAGCATTTGCCATGTCCATTGGAATGCCGTGAAGTGTTGGAGTGTTTGAGGCGTCGGAGTATTTGCCAACGCCAATGATGAGGGCGTGTCTGCCTTCAGCTGCGAATGTTTGGATGCAATAACCGAGCGCCGCCAGCGAGGCGACCAAGGCTTTAAATATGAGCTGTTTCATTTGACAAACCTAATTTTTTCTACCAATAGCTCACCGTTGGTACCTCTTTCAAGTGAGATGACGGCATTTCTGCCTTTGGTAGACAACAAAAAACTCTCAGGCTGCAGCGTGACCTGGTTCTTGGTGGCCGAGTAAGCGGTGCCAAGCAAACTCAAAATGGTCATGACATTCCTGGGGGTGGGTTCATTGGGCGGTGATTCAACTTTGACATTGCCGCCAGTGCGTTCAACTGCTGAAATCCACTTTTGCAGTCGCTCTGGGATTTTGTTTGGGCTGACTTTTTCGTAAAACACCACGTCCACTGAGTCCAACGGTGCATTGAGCGCTGCGGTGAGTTCATGGTCAAAGTTTCCAATGTCAATGAAGCTTAGCTTCTGTTTTGGCTCCTTACCAATCGGCCCAGTTGGTGATGGAGTTGAGCAGGCGCTGACCAAAAGCACAAAGCTAAGGAAGATATTCTTCAACATGATTATTTCTCGGGTTTTGAGTCAGGAATGACGGCATCAGCCACTTTAACTGCGGCCTTGACACCAGTGGGTGGTGGTCGCGACGGCGTCGGCAACAATAAACACTGAGCAGCACTTGAGCAGGTTCAAAGGGCAAAGCCAAAGGGTATTGAAGTTGAGTTTCATGTTGTTTGAGGGTGTCCGAATTTTTGTGTAAACGGAAGTTAAGGGTCATTGCTGAGGGACCCGATCCTCAAACTCAATACTAAACCGATTGAGCGCAGCCTTCCAGTCCCGAATCGGCATATTCCATTTTTGGCTGATGTTTCTCAGCGCCAAGTAGAACAACTTGCTCAGCGCCTCGTCACTTGGAAACGAGCCCCGGTTCTTGGTAATCTTGCGCAGACTCATGTTCACCGATTCGATGGCATTGGTCGTGTAAATCACCTTGCGAATCTCGGGCGGATAGTCAAAGAACGGAATGATGCGTTGCCAGTTACGCCTCCAGCTTTGCACAATGGACGGATAGTCTTTGCCCCACACCGATTCAAATGCATCCAAGGCTTGGGATGCTTGGTCCACCGTGGCGCAGGCGTAAATTGACTTCAGGGCAGCGGCTACTTCCTTGCGCGTCTTCCAGGATACATAGTTCAAACTGTGGCGCACCATGTGCACGATGCAAAGCTGCACCTTGGCTAGCGGGTACACCGTCTCAATGGCCTCAGGAAAGCCCTTCAAACCGTCCACGCAGGCAATGAAGATGTCTTGCACGCCCCGGTTCTTGAGCTCGGTGACCACTTGCAGCCAGAACTTGGCGCCCTCGTTTTGGGCGATCCACAAGCCCAGCACTTCCTTGTTGCCGGTCATGTCGATGCCAATGGCAAGGTATACCGCCTTGGCTTTGACCACGCCTGAGTCACGCACTTTGACGTGAATGCAGTCCAGATAAACAATCGGGTACACGGCATCCAGAGGGCGCGACTGCCAGGCTTTGACTTCTTCGACCACCGCATCGGTGACAGAGGAGATCAAGGCGGGCGAAACCTCTGCGCCGTACATTTCTTCCAAGTGGCTTTGAATCTCGCGCACCGTCATACCGCGTGCATAGAGCGACAAAATCTTGTCGTCAAAGCCAGCCCAGCGCGTCTGGTGTTTGGGGATCAATTGCGGCTCAAAGCTGCCCTGGCGGTCCCGGGGAATCTCAATGGGCAGCTCACCAAACTCGCCCTTGAGCGTCTTCTTGCTTTTACCGTTACGGGCATTGCCGTCAGGGTTGCTAACTGGCGCGTTCTTGTGATGCCCAAGGTG
>CAMBNY010000029.1 GCA_945869165.1 Comamonas sp. lk
CGGGGAGCTCGAAGCCTTGCTCGACGAGGTAGAGGAAAAGATGCGCGGCGTGCTGGGTTCTCTGGTGATCGATACCGAGAACGACCACAACACCGCCAACACCGCACGCCGTGTGGCCAAGATGTACCTCAATGAAGTGTTTCGGGGCCGCTATGTACCGGCGCCTGCAATCACTGAATTTCCCAATGCCGAACATCTCAACGAGCTGATGATCGTCGGCCCGATCACGGTGCGCAGTGCCTGCAGCCACCACTTCTGTCCGGTCATTGGCAGTATTTGGATTGGTGTGTTGCCTAACGAACATACCAACGTCATCGGTCTGAGTAAATATGCGCGCTTGGCAGAATGGGTTATGGGGCGGCCGCAAATTCAAGAAGAAGCGGTAGTGCAATTGGCCGATCTGATTCAAGAAAAAACCCAACCCGATGGGCTGGCTATCGTGATGGAGGCCAGCCACTTTTGCATGTCCTGGCGTGGCGTGAAAGACATGGACAGCAAGATGATTAATTCCGTTATGCGTGGCGTGTTTTTGAAAGACCCGAATTTGCGCCGCGAATTTTTGTCTCTCATTCCCAAGAAAGGCTGAACCATGTTGGTCCGTTTGCTTTATGCCAGTCGCGCTATTGACCCGGCCAGCGCAGAGATTGAACAAATCCTGGCGCAGTCCCGTCAGGGCAATCCGGGGCTGGGGATTACCGGCATTCTTTGCTATGGTGGCGGCATATTTTTGCAAGCCATAGAAGGCGGGCGCAATGCCGTCAGTGAGTTGTACGGCCACATCCAGCGCGACCCGCGCCATAAGGACGTGATATTGCTGCACTACGAAGAAATTAGTGAGCGACGCTTCAGCGGCTGGACCATGGGCCAGGTCAATATGTCCAAAATCAATGCCAGCATCTTGCTCAAGTACGCCGAAAAGCCTGAGCTTGACCCTTACAACGTATCGGGCAAAGTGTCATTGGCCTTGTTGGAAGAACTGATGGCCACTGCGTCCATCATGGGCCGGGCCTAAGCGGCTTGGCGATTACCCATGGCCTTGCTGCTGGGTTGCGATTTTTCCAGCAGCCCGGGGTCGCGCAAGCACATCGTCCTCGCTTGGGGGCATAGCGATGGTGGCCGACTCGTCGTAGACAGTCTAGAGCGCCTGCAAAGCTTAGGCGCCTTTACCGAGGCTCTGCAGTCCCGTCCCGCTTGGACGGGCGGTTTTGATCTTCCTTTTGGGCTCCCGCGTGAACTCATTGCGCATTTGGGCTGGCCTACCCGCTGGGAAGACTGCATAGCGCATTACGCCGCTATGTCCCGGCCCCAGATTCGCGATCTGTTCGCCGCCTTTTGCGACAGCCGCCCTGTAGGCGGCAAGTTCGCACACCGGGCCACCGATGGTCCGGCGGGCTCCAGCCCTTCGATGAAATGGATTAACCCGCCGGTCGCTTACATGTTGCATGCGGGCGTACCGGCCATCTTAGAAGCGGGCGCCCATTTCCCTGGTTTGCAAACGCCAAATAAAGAGGCGCGCCGAATTGCCCTGGAGGCTTATCCGGGCATGTTGGCGCGCGAGGTGCTGGGTGCGCAAAGCTATAAAAGTGATGACAAGGCCAAGCACACGCCTGAGCGCTTGATTGCCCGTAAAGATTTGATCAATGCTTTGGAGTTGGGGCAAACGCGTTGGGGCGTGCGCCTCAAACTTAGCCATGCCCAGCGCGATGCACTGGCGCAGGATGCGAGCGGCGATGCGCTCGATGCGGTGTTGTGCCTGGTGCAAGCGGCCTGGGCGCAGGCTGCACAGGCGCAGGGCCACGCGCTTTACGGCTTGCCCGAAGCGATGGACTCTTTGGAAGGCTGGATACTGGGCGCTTAAGCTGGTGTGCGTCCGGCAGCTGGCGAAGCTGCCAAACCTGCCGAGTGCGCCTTAGTGCTTTGCGCCACAGACCGTGCACGCCGGATTTTTTTGTACCCGCAGCCGCGTCCATTCCATATTTCGCGCATCGAGCATCAATAAAAACCCGCTCAATGAAGTGCCCATTCGCGCCAGCAGCTTGAGGGCCTCCACCGCTTGCATGGCACCGATCACACCCACCAAAGGCGCTAGCACTCCCATGGTGGCGCAGCGCGCTTCTTCGGGCGACGCACTTGGCGCAAATACGCACGCGTAGCAGGGGGCATCCGGATCGCGCGGGTCATACACTGCGATTTGTCCGTCCATGCCGATGGCGGCACCACTTACCAGCGGTACGCGGTGCTGGACACAGGCGGCGTTGATGGCTTGCCTAGTTTGGAAGTTGTCGCAGCAATCGAGCACCACATCGGCCTGCGCTACCAGGGTTTGTAGCACTTGGACGTCGGCGCGCGTTTGCAGCGCATGCACCTGCACAGCCGGATTGAGTGCCGCCAGCATGGTTTGCGCCGATTGCACTTTGGGCTGCCCTAGGCTTGCGGTACTATGCATGATCTGACGCTGCAAATTGGTCAGGTCTACCGTATCGTCATCGACGATGGTGATGCTGCCCACCCCCGAGCAGGCCAAGTACATGGCCACTGGTGAGCCCAGTCCCCCGGCGCCAATGATGAGCGCTCGCGATTTCAGAACGCGGCGCTGGCCCTGCACCCCCATATCGTCGAGCAGCAAGTGCCGCGAATAACGCAGCAAATCCGCGTCAGGCAAGTCCGGCTCAGCCACCGGAGCGCCTCATTCCTCTTTTTTCTCGGCGCTGCGCTCCACTTGCGTTTTGCTGATCAGCACTGGCTGGCCTTTGAGTTTTTTAAGGGCCTGGCCAAGTTGGAAGTCTTTGTCCGAGCCAAATTCCGGGGCACGCCTTTCAGCCACCGGTTTGCGCGACTCTTCTTCTAGGCGTTTGATAGCTTCGTCACGTGCTTTCTCTCGAGCCGGGTCTTTTACCTCTTGACCCTGGCCGCTGGCCAAATGCTTTTCCAGATCGGCCTCCCGGGTGCGCAGTGCTGCAAACGGACTGCCTTCTTCGGTGTCATCGACGATCAGATCAGGCACGATCCCTTTGGCTTGGATAGAGCGGCCACTGGGTGTGTAGTACCGCGAAGTGGTGATCTTCAGGCCGGTGTCACCGCTCAACGGCCTGAAGGTTTGCACCGAGCCTTTGCCGAAAGTTTGCCCGCCCATAATGGTCGCGCGCTTGTAGTCCTGGAGGGCGCCAGCCACAATTTCACTGGCTGATGCCGAGCCTTCGTTCACCAACACGACAAGCGGAACATTTTTCAGCTGCGCCGGTAGTTTTTTGATCGGGTCCGCGCCCATGCGGCCCATGTAGTCGCGCGCAGTGGCGCGCAGGGTTTGCTTACTTTCCTCTGTTTGTCCGTTGGTGCTGACTACCGTTACGTTCTCCGGCAAGAACGCTGCCGAGATCGCCACCGCAGCGTTTAGCAGACCACCGGGGTCGTTACGTAAATCGAGCACCAGGCCTTTGATCTTGGGGTCTTGCTCGTACAGGTCATTGACCTTTTTCACAAAATCATCGACGGTGCGTTCCTGGAACTGGCTGACGCGTATCCAGGCGTAGCCTGGCTCGATCAGCTTGCCGCGCACCGACTGTTGTTTAATCTCCTCGCGGATGATGGTGACCGGGAAAGTGCGGTTCTCGTCTTTGCGAAAAATAGTTAACAACACCCGCGTAGCAGGCTCGCCGCGCATGCGTTTGACCGCTTCATTCAGGCTCAGGCCTTTCACGGCGGTGTCGTCGATTTTGGTAATGAGGTCATTGGGTTTGAGGCCAGCACGGTCTGCTGGCGAGCCTTCAATGGGCGAGACGACTTTGACGAAACCATCTTCCTGCGTGATTTCGATACCCACACCGACAAATTTGCCAGTCGTGCCTTCACGAAACTCTTTGAAAGATTTCTTGTCGAAATAAGTGGAATGCGGGTCTAAGCTCGACACCATGCCCGTTATAGCGTCGGTGATCAGTTTTTTTTCATCCACCGGCTCTACGTAATCGCTTTTGATGAGCCCGAAAACGGTTGACAGCTGCTGCAACTCTTCCAAAGGCATGGGCGCCAGGGTGTTGCGTGCCACGGTTTGCACCGAGACCGTTGTGAGCGAACCGGCTAAAGCGCCTAGCATCACCCAGCCTGCAATCTTTAATTTTTGACCCATAGTCTTTCCTATTTACTTGTATGCCTGTGTGCCCGATGGCCACGATTCCTACAGCAGGCGTCTATTGTGCCCGTGAATACGCCGCATCGGGCTTGGCGGGGGCATGCCCCGCGACCGGCGCTACCGTCACGCTGATTTGCCTTGCGCCGCCAGCGCCTGCGCGTCGCCCAAATAGTAATGGCCGATGGGTTTCAACTCTGCGTCTAGTTCGTAAATGAGCGGTATCCCATTGGGAATATTGACCCCCACGATGTCGTCGTCACCGATGTGGTCCAGGTATTTCACCAGCGCGCGTATGGAATTGCCGTGCGCTGCGATGACCGGGCGCTTGCCTGCGCGCAGGGCCGGCGCAATCGATTCCTGCCAAAAGGGCATGACGCGCTCCACGGTGTCTTTGAGGCATTCGGTTAGCGGCACTTGGCCTGGTGCCAGCTTGGCGTAGCGCGGGTCGCTGCCTTCCCAGCGCGGGTCGGTGGGCGCCAGCGCTGGCGGCGGCACGTCAAAGCTGCGACGCCACAGAAGCACCTGCTGCTCGCCGTACTGGCGCGCCGTATCGGCTTTGTTCAGGCCTTGCAATGCACCGTAATGGCGCTCATTGAGCCGCCAACTGTGCACCACCGGCAGCCAGGTGCTGTCCATCTGGTCCAGGCAATGCCACAGCGTGTGCGTGGCGCGCTTGAGCATGCTGGTATAGGCCAGATCGAAGGCGTAGCCTTGCGCCTTGAGCAAGCGCCCGGCGTTTTGCGCTTGTTCAATGCCGGTGGGCGTCAGCTCCACATCGGTCCAGCCGGTAAAACGGTTTTCGAGGTTCCAGATGGATTCGCCGTGGCGGATCAGTACAAGTCGGTGCATGGCGGGGAAAGTGGGAATTGAAGGGGATTGCCGCGGTGGGGGCTGCGCGTGCCTGTCGCGCATTCTAAAATGCCCGATTGTCCGACCTGCTGCACCCTCAAGGAAACCTAGTGAAATTTATTCTCGATAACTGGATGTTGATCACCCTGGCCCTGATTTCGGGCGCGCTATTGCTGGCGCCAGTCATGCAAGGCGCAGTCAGCGCAGGCCTTAGCGCCAACGACGCGGTGTTGTTGATCAACCGGGAAAAAGCGGTGGTGGTGGACGTGTGTGAACCCACAGAGTTTGCCGCAGGGCATATCGTGGGCTCTAAAAACATTCCACTGGCAGATTTGCCCTCTAAGTTGGCCGCAGCGGTGAAAAACAAAGGCTTGCCTTTGATTTTGGTGTGCCAGTCTGGCGTGCGCTCGGGCCGTGCGGTGGCTGCGGCCAAAACCCTGGGCTATGAGCAAGTCCATTCGCTGGGTGGCGGTCTGGCGGCTTGGAAAAGCGCTGGGCTTCCACTGGAAAAAGTCTAAGCCCCATCCTTCAAACCAATTTTTCTCACTGAGTCGATGATGCAACACGTCAAGATGTACACCACCGCCGTCTGCCCTTATTGCGTGCAGGCCAAGCGTATTCTGAAGTCCAAAGGAGTGGATGCGATCGAAGAAATCCGTATCGATACCAACCCGGCCGAACGCAGCGCCATGATGGAGCGCACCGGGCGGCGCACCGTCCCGCAAATCTTTATTGGCGACACCCATGTGGGCGGCTGCGATGACCTGATGGACTTAGATAGCCGTGGCGGCCTGACGCCCTTATTGCTTGGGTCTTGAGCTTGCAAGGGCCTGCCAAGGGCTGCTGCGATAATTTGGGGCGGCACAGGCCTTGCAGGCTGCAGCGCCCTATCCCACAAGCCCCCCGTTTTCGTATGGCGGGCTTTGTTTTTATTTGAAAGAAATATGCTATGTCAGAACAAGGCCCGGTTTTCCAAATCCAACGCGTTTACCTCAAAGAGGCATCGATGGAGCAGCCCAATTCACCTGCCATCTTGCTGGAGCAAGAGCAGCCGTCGGTAGACATTCAGTTGGGTATTGAAGCCAACCCGGTGGCCGAAGGTGTATTTGAGGTCAGTGTTACTGCGACCGTGCATACCAAAATCAAAGACAAAACGGTTTTTCTGGTGGAAGTGAAGCAGGCTGGCATTTTTGAAGTGCGCAACCTGCCCGAAGAACAAATGGGTCCCATCATGGGTATTGCCTGCCCGCAAATCGTATACCCCTATTTACGCGGTAACGTGGCCGATCTCATTCAGCGCAGCGGCTTTCCGCCAGTCCATTTGTCGGAAATCAACTTTCAGGCCATGTACGAGCAACAGCAGAGCCAGGCCGGGCAGATCAGTTCGTCCAGCACCCTGCCGCAATAAGGCACACGGGGCCAAGTGCTGAGCGTAATGTGACCTGCAGCCCATGAAAATAACGATCTTGGGCGCGGGTGCATGGGGTAGCGCCTTGGCGGTGGCGGCATCGCGCATGCCCCACCACATCGTCACCTTGTGGGCCCGTGATGCCCGCCACCAAAGAGCCATGCAAAGCGAGCGACAAAATCCTCGCTATCTGCCTAGCGTCGCGTTGCCGGAGGCATTGCGTATCAGTCAGCTGCAAGGTAATTATTTGCGTACCCATCTGGCCACCCAAGACCTGGTGGTAATCGGTACCCCGATGGCGGGACTGCGCGAAACGCTTGCAATGGTCAGCGACATCAAGGCGCCTGTGGCCTGGTTGTGCAAGGGCTTTGAAGCCGCAAGCGCCACCACGGGGCGCGGACTGCTGGGGCATGAAATCCAAATGCAAATTGCGCCTGGCCTGCAGACCGGCGTTCTCAGCGGGCCCAGTTTTGCCTTGGAAGTTGCACGGGGGCAGCCCACAGCGCTGGTGGCCGCCAGCGTGCACGGTAGTGTCCGCAGCGCTATGGTGGAGGCTTTTCATGGCCCGCATCTGCGGGTCTACGCCAGTGACGACGTGCCGGGTGTCGAAGTGGGCGGCGCTGTGAAAAATGTGCTCTCGATTGCTACGGGCTTGTGCGACGGCTTGCAGTTGGGTTTGAATGCACGCGCCGCATTGATCACCCGTGGACTGGCTGAAATGACACGCCTAGGCCTCGCATTGGGCGCAAAGGCCGAAACCTTTATGGGCTTGAGTGGCTTGGGTGATTTGGTGCTTACCGCCACAGGTGACCTGTCGCGCAACCGGCGCATCGGTTTGGCGCTGGCGCAGGGACAAACCCTGGACCAAGCGATTCAGTCTTTAGGCCATGTGGCAGAGGGTGTCTACAGTGCCCGCACGGTGCTGCAACGCGCTGACGCCTTTGGGGTACAAATGCCGATTACCCGCTGCGTAGTGGCCCTGCTCGATGGGCATCTGGCACCCGAACAGGCTGTCGCGGTGTTGATGAGCCGGGAGCCTTCGGCTGAAATTTAAGCGAATTTCGCCTTCATCGATGGGCATCGCAGCCGATGATTCGCACTTACAGGGGCCTTAATACGCGCCTGAATGTGTGCGATGGCTTCGGGTACCTGATCAACCAAAACCAAACACAATTCACCGGCTTGTAGACCGTTCAATGCGGTGTCAATCGCCAGAAATTCACCATAAATTTCGCTGCGCTTTGTTGTCTTCACGGCACTGGCCAAACCTTCGCGCAGCAAAGCCATGACCTCGCCATCGGCGCGTCCGCGCTGGCACTGGTCTTCGTACATCACCACTTCCTCAAAGGCGTTGCCAAGGATCTGGGTGATCTGGCGGATGTCCTCATCGCGTCGGTCGCCCGGGCCGCTGATCACTACGCTGCGACGGCTCGCTGGCATGGCTTGTACGGCCTGCACCAGGGCCGCCATGGCATCGGGGTTGTGGCCATAGTCGGCGATCACTGTCGCACCCTGGTAATCGAACACATTAAAGCGCCCTTGCGCATTATTTTGTTCGCTAGAAAAGCTGGCTAATCCACCGCGCACCGTGTTCCAATCCACGCCCAAAGCCCAGACGGCCGCCACGCTGGCCATCACATTTTCTACTTGGAAGCCTATCGCGCCGCCGAGAGTGACGGGGATGTCGGCCAGGTTAAGGTAATGTTTTTCTGTGCCTTTGGCGGCAACGATTTGCCCGTTCTCGACATACACCACCGAATGTCCTTGCGCGCGGTGCGTCGCCATCACAGGATGAAACTGGTCTAGCGCAAAAAACGTCACGGTGCCCCGACATTTGGCCGCCATGGCGGCGACGATGGGATCGGTAGCGTTCAAAACCGCAGTGCCGCTCGCAGCGACGTTTTGTACGATCACCCGCTTGAGTACGGCCAATTCATCGACGGTGGTGATGTAGTTCAGGCCTAGATGGTCGCCACCGCCCACATTGGTCACTACCGCCACATCGCATTTGTCAAAGGCCAGGCCTTCGCGCAAGATACCGCCGCGCGCAGTTTCCAGCACTGCCGCATCCACATCAGGGTGGTGCAAGACGTTTTTTGCGCTCTTGGGGCCGCTGCAGTCGCCAGTATCAATGCAATGGCCGTCCACATAGATGCCATCGGTATTGGTCATGCCCACACACCAACCTTGTTGCGCCAGCAAATGTGAAATCAGGCGCACGGTCGTGGTTTTGCCATTGGTGCCGGTGACGGCCACAATGGGAATACGGCCATCCTGCCCGTTTTTAAACAGGCTGGACAGGATCGCTTCACCTACCGCGCGGCCTTTGCCGAACGAGGGGTTTAAGTGCATACGCAATCCGGGCGCTGCATTGACTTCCACCACGCCGCCGCCCTGCTCCTCGATGGGCCGCAAAATGCTATCGCACACCAGGTCTACGCCGCAAATATGTAATCCCACCATATGCGCCGCAGTGACCGCGCGGGCGGCCACATCGGGGTGGACATCGTCGGTGACGTCGGTCGCCGAACCGCCGGTGGATAAATTCGCGTTGTTGCGCAAATTGACGCGCTGGCCTTTTTCCGGGATCGCGTTGGCGTCAAAGCCTTGGCTGCGTAAGCAATCCAGCGCAATCCCGTCAAAGCGAATCTTGGTCAATGCGGTGGAATGGCCCTCGCCGCGGCGCGGGTCGGCGTTGACGATGTCCACCAATTGCGCGATGGTATGAATGCCATCACCCACTACCTTGGGTGGATCCCGCCGCGCAGCAGCCACCAATTTGTCGCCCACCACCAGAAGGCGGAAATCGTTTCCGGGCATATAGCGCTCCACCAGCACGGTGTCGCGAAACTCGGTGGCTACGGCGTAGGCGGCACGCAATTGCGCTTCGTTCAGGATGTTGACCGTCACGCCTTTGCCCTGGTTGCCGTCCAGGGGCTTGACCACTACCGGCAGGCCAATATCTTGCGCGGCTTTCCATGCGTCGTCCGCATCGCGCACCGCGCGGCCACGCGGCACGGGCACGCCTGCTGCATGCAGCAAGCGTTTGCTCAGTTCTTTGTCTTGGGCGATGGCTTCGGCGATCGCACTGGTGGCGTCGATTTCCGCCGCTTGAATGCGTCTTTGCTTGCTGCCCCAGCCAAAGCGCACCATGCTGCCATCGGTCATGCGGCTGTAGGGGATATTGCGCGCCAGTGCCGCATTCACCACCGAGCCGGTGCTGGGCCCCAGGCGCACGTCTTCGTCGAGTTCGCGCAGTTGGTGCAGCACATCGGCCAGATCGAATGCCGTGTCGTCCAGGGCCGATTGGCACAGGTTTTGCGCCAACTCCAGCGCCAAGCGCCCGACGGTTTCTTCGCTGTACTCCACCACCACTTGAAATACACCGGCCTCCATGGTCGGCTTGGTGCAGCTAAACGTAACCGGGCAACCGGCTTGCGCTTGCAAGCCCAGTGTGGCCAATTCCAGCACGTGCGCCAGCGACACGGTGTCGTCGTGGCCGGTGGGCTGAAAGGCGCTGATTTCAGGAAAGCGTTCGCGCAAGCGCGTCTCAAAACTTGGCAAATGAGCGATAGCGCGCTCGTCGTCGACGCAACTGACGACGGCTTGGATAGCGGTGTGGTGGCTCCACAGATTGGGGCCGCGCAGGGCGCGAATGCGGTTGACTTCCATGGTGTATGTCCGGTAGGCAGCTCGGCTTGTGCGTGATGGGGCGCTAGTAAGGCGTTTTTTGCGGGTTGGACTCGAAGGTGCGCAAACCCGCAGCAATCAGTTCCGGCGAGATACTCAGAGCCCATGCGGCAGCTACGGCGGCCATCACCATCTCGGGCTGGGCCGCTTTGGTCGGTTTGAGGCTATCGAGCTCTAGCAAGGGTCGCTCCTGCGTGCCGTGCGCCAGCACGATGCGGTTCTCGCGCAGACAGACCACCTGATGGCCTTTTGCCCGGTGGGCCAGCAGGGTCGGATGCTCGGGCGACGGCGCATAAAAAATAACCCGACCATCGCAGAGTTCAGCCAGTTCCAAGGCCTGGGGGTCTATCGCATTAATCACCGCGCAGCCACTGGGCAGCACGACGTCCACCTGGGTGCGCGCGACCTTGAAGTTTTGCTCGGCATCTAGGATGTCGAAATCGCGCAGGCTCTCATCCCAGCTGACATCGGTGACCACACCTACTTGGCACCGGTCATAGGCCAGACCTTGGCCCAAGATGGTGGTGCAAGGGTTTTCAAACACGGCAGCCTGAACTGAACGGTTCATCAAAATGCGTTGGCCCGCTTCCCAAGTACTGCTGTTGGCGGCGTCCACCATGCGGCTGTCCAGGTACAAGCCCTCGCTACAGGCTAAGCCCACGTGTTTACCACTGATGTGGACCAGCCAGGCCACGAGGCGCGCCATCCGGCCAGTGTTGTGTGTGCCGGTGATGCCAACAATCGGGATGCGTCCGTCCTGATTGCTCTCAAACAGGTGGCTGATGATGGCCGTACCCACCGGCTGGCCGGCGCCATCGGCTGGTTTGATGTGGGCCAACAAACCTGGGCTGGCATTGACTTCGATCACGGCGCCCCGTTGCTGTTGTAGCGGCAGGGCGCAGTTTTCCAAGACCATGTCCACACCCGCAATATCCAAGCCCACCACGCGCGCCGCCAGAGCCGCAGCCCGCGCCACGCTGGGGTGCAGTTCGCTGGTGACGTCAAAAGCCACGTTGCCATTGCGCTGAATCAACACTTTTCGGCCGGCCTCGGGCACCGACAGTGGCGCAAGGCCAATGCGCTCGAGTTCGAGCAAGACTTCCGGGCTTTCTGATAAATCAACCACGTTCAAAGGGAAGGACTCGGCGCGTCCACGGCGCGGATCGCTATTGATTTGCTGGTCCACCAACTGGTTCATGGTGGAGACGCCGTCGCCTTGCACATACAGCGTGGTGCCGCGCGCTGCGGCCACCACCTGGCGGCCTACTACCAGCAGGCGATGCTCATTGCCCCGGATAAATTCCTCCACGATCACTTGGCCGCCGCCCTCTTGGTGCGCTAAGGCAAAGGCCGCTTCAATATCGGCCTGGTTGTCCAGGTCCAGGGCCACGCCGCGTCCATGGTTGCCATCGTACGGCTTGATGGCTACCGGCAAGCCGATGGACTGCGCCGCTTCCCAGGCCTGTGCTGCACTTTGCACCACCTGGCCATGGGGCACCGGTACACCGCAAGCTTGCAGCATGCGCTTGGTCATGTCTTTGTCGCTGGCAATCTCTTCGGCAATCGCGCTGGTCTGGTCGGTCTCGGCAGTCCAGATACGCCGCTGTGCAACGCCGTAACCCAGTTGCACCAAATTGCCATCGGTCAGGCGCGTATGCGGTATGCCGCGCGCAGTCGCGGCGTCGACAATGTGGGCGGTGCTCGGCCCCAGGCAAAGCGAGTCCACCATGCCGTGCAATTCTTCCACCGCCTTGGCCACGTCAAAAGGTGTGTCGTGGATGGCGGCCTCTACCAAATCGCGCCCCAGATGCAGGGCGCGGCGGCCCACATCCTCCTGCCGGGTGCGAAAAGCTACTTTGTAAATACCGGTTTGGGAGGTTTGGCGCGCCTTGCCAAAACCGGTGCGCATACCGGCCATATTTTGCAGTTCCAAGCAAACGTGTTCCAGAATATGGGCGGCCCAGGTGCCTTCTTGCAGCCGCTGCAAAAAGCCGCCCCGCACCCCAGGGCTGCATTCATGCTCGATCAGGCCGGGCAGATAGCCGGTAAGGCGCTCATAAAAGCCGGGCAGGGTGTTCGATGGGAAATCTTCCAGTGCGCCAATATCGACCCATGCCTCCATCACTGCCCGGTAGGTCCAAATATTGGGTCCGCGCAGGTGGTTCACCCGCAAAATGTTGATTTTTTTCTGGCGCGTCATGCGTGGAGGCGGAAGTTCAAGTCCACCAGGGTGGTTCGTCGTGCGTTGTGTATTCTCGCCGAAAGCGCTGTGCTCCCCCGGGGGCTGGCCAGCGCTCAGGCATAGTAGGGGGTTTGGACGCGGTATCCGCCTCGCCTTGCGGCGGCCCAATCGGCAGTTTTTTACTATTCAATTTGGCATTTCCATGAATCACAAGCAAGCGCCCGGCCCCTTGGGCGCAGTGGATATCCCTGCCGCTTGGCGCGATGCGTTGTCGGCGCAAGTCTCTCGCCAAGAAAACGTGTTTGCGCTGCTGGAGGTTGACCTCGACCCCCACATGCGTTTTGTGCCAAGCCTGCTGGTGGCCACGGATAGGCGATTGCTTAGTCTGCAAACCACCGGCGCCCAAAGCTGGGATTACCGCCCCGGCCTGCGCCTGGAGCACCATGACCACGCCGGCGTGGGCCACTTGCAATTACAGGACGAGCACCGCCTTTTGGCGCACTGGCGCTTTACTTTGGGCCACAACCTGCACGCTTTGCGCCTGGTAGATCAATTTGATGCCCATCACAACAGTGCTTTGAGCGGCGTGCCAGTGCCGGTGCCTGCGCAAGCCCTGTGCCCAAGCTGTAAAGCGCCGCTGGACCCGGACGCCGAAGAATGTCCGGTCTGTACCAAGGTGGTGCATACCCCGCCTTCTACCTGGACGCTGCTGCGCTTATGGCGCTTTGCCCGGCCCTACCGCGGGCAATTGGCCTGGGGCTTTGTACTGATGCTGCTGGGCACCGCCGCCAGCCAGGTGCCGCCTTACCTCACCATTCCGCTCGTCGATGAGGTTCTGATTCCGCTGCAAAACGGCCAAGACATTGAGCGCTCCAAAATTGCCTGGTATTTAGCCGGTTTGTTGGCCTCGGGCTTGCTGGCCTGGGTGCTGAGCTGGGCCAAGACCTATATTTTGGCGCTGGCTTCCGAGCGTATAGCCGCCGATCTGCGCACCAGCACCTATGACCATTTGCTGCAACTCTCGTTGGAATATTTCGGCGGCAAACGTACCGGCGATTTGCTGTCGCGCGTGGGTACCGAAAGCGATCGCATCGCCGTGTATTTGTCGCTACACCTCACCGACTTTGCCAGCGATGTGGTCATGATTACGATGACGGCGGTGATTTTGTTCTCAATGAACCCCTGGCTGGCGCTCATTACCCTGGTGCCACTGCCATTTATCGGGTGGATGATTCACTATGTACGGTACCGTTTGCGCACCGGCTTTGAAAAAATTGACCGGGTCTGGGGCGAGGTGACCAATGTGCTGGCTGACACAATACCGGGCATCCGAGTGGTCAAAGCCTTTGCCCAAGAGCAGCGCGAGGCTGCACGTTTTCGGGATGCCAATCGCTACAACTTGCAAGTCAATGACCGCATCAACAAAATCTGGTCGCTGTTCTCGCCCTCGGTGTCTTTGCTGACCGAACTGGGCTTGTTGGTGGTTTGGGGTTTTGGCATCTACCAGGTAATGCATGGGCAAATCACGGTGGGTATGTTGCTCGCGGCCATTGCCTATATAGGCCGTTTTTACGGACGCTTAGATTCGATGAGCCGCATTGTGTCGGTGACACAAAAATCGGCCTCTGCGGCCAAACGTATTTTTGATATTTTGGACCATGTCTCCAGCGTGCCCGAACCGCAAAATCCGGTGCGCGTGGACCGGGTGCAGGGGCGCATCGAATTGCGCGAAGTAGGCTTTCGTTACGGCAACCGCGCGGTCAACCGGGGCATTAACCTGTCTATCGCGCCGGGCGAAATGATTGGCTTGGTGGGGCACAGCGGATCGGGTAAGAGCACACTGGTGAATTTGATTTGCCGCTTCTACGATGTGTCCGAAGGCGCAATCTTGGTTGATGGCGTGGACATACGCTCTTACGCCATCAGCGATTTTCGCCGCAATATCGGCCTCGTTTTGCAAGAGCCGTTTTTGTTCTTCGGCACCATTGCCGACAACATTGCCTATGGCAAGCCTAATGCGAGCCGCGCCGACATCATGGCCGCCGCGCGCGCCGCGCATGCGCATGAATTTATTTTGCGCTTGCCCCATGGCTACGACTCCATGGTGGGCGAACGCGGCCAAGGCCTCTCCGGGGGTGAGCGCCAGCGTATCTCGATTGCACGTGCTTTGCTGATTGATCCGCGCATCTTGATTCTGGATGAAGCTACTTCCTCAGTCGATTCGGAAACCGAAAAAGAGATTCAAAAAGCCCTTGAAAATTTGGTGCAAGGCCGCACCACGATTGCTATTGCACACCGTCTGTCCACGCTGCACCGCGCCGACCGATTGGTGGTGCTAGACCGGGGCCGCGTGGTGGAGGAAGGAATGCACGAGGCGCTGATGCAGCAAGAAGGTGCGTATTTCAATTTGTACCAGGCGCAGGCGCGCAATGCAGATGCGCAATTGGCGCTTAGCGGGGGCGCGGTATGAGCGACGCAGGGCAGCAAAACGCGTTTGTGCTGGAGCGCACCACCCTTGGAAAACTGGTCCTGACCACTGCGCAGGGTGAGCGCTTTGTTGGTGTGTTGCCGGTACGCGCCTTTCCCATACTGGCGCCTGAAGAAGGCATTTCTTTGCTCAGCACCGAAGGCCACGAAGTGGCTTGGGTGGAACGCTTAAGCGACTTGCCAGCCAGCTACCAAAGCCTGCTTGAGGAGGAGTTGGCGCACCGCGAATTCATGCCGGTGCTGGCCCGCATCTTGGATGTCAGCAGCTTTTCCACGCCCTGCACCTGGACGGTGGAAACTGACCGGGGCCGCACTGCGTTTGTTTTACGTGGCGACGAGGACATCCGCCGCATAGGCACTGGTCACAGCCTCTTGGTGGCCGACGCCCATGGCATCCACTATTTGGTGCCCGATCAGAAAGCACTCGATGCGCACAGCAAGCGCATATTGGATCGGTTTTTGTAATACCTTTCCTGCCTGTTGCGCTATGCCAATACTTAGAGTCTGCGTCCCAAAGCCTTGAAAAATAGTTCGGCTTGCAATTGTTCGCCCCGCGTTTGTGAGGCCACGTTAGCGGCCAGAGCCTCGTTGACCGGCTCTAGCGGGAGGCCGCTTTGGCGCGCCAGTACCTCGACCATGCAGGCGCGCTCCAGGTAGTACAAATCGTCGTAGGCATAGTCGATCCGCTCACCGCAAACCACGACCCCGTGGTTGCCCAGAAACACAAGGTCTGCACCTTGCATCGCATGCGCGATGCGTTCACCCTCGCGCGCATCCAAGGCCAAACCGTTGTACTGCGCATCGGCGGCCACCCGGCCATGAAAGCGCATGGCGTTTTGCGACAAGCGCGTGTCCAGCGCGCGTGCCCGCGTCAGTGTCAATGCCGTGGCATAGGGCATGTGGGTATGCAGCACGCAGGTTTTGCCGGCGATACGGTGAATCGCCGCATGGATAAACATCGCCGTTGGCTCGACGGCATGGCGCCCGGCCAACACCTGGCCCTGGACATCAATCATCACAATGTCATCGGCCTGCACCTCGCTCCACATCAGGCCGCGGGGATTGAGCAAAAAGCGGCCACTGCCGTCGGGTAACTCCACGCTAAAGTGATTGCATACGCCCTCCGCTAGGCCATGGTGGGCGGCGGCGCGTAGCGCCAGCGCGAGGTCGGCGCGCAGAGCGCTCACAGCCGGGGAAGCAAAGTCTAGGGAATGCATGGGGAGTTCTCCTAAAAAAGTCAACACACCATCCTAGCGTCTGGCGCTGGCGTCTAGCCCGGCGCCTGTACCGCGTCGCCACCGTTGCAGGCGGCGGCGCGTTGACTATCGCTACCGTGCGGCAATCTCTGCTAACCTTCTGCGCACTCCAAGCCATTAACCACCTCCATGCGCCATGTGCGCTTGCACACCATGTCCCACCATTTACAGTTTTATATCAACGGCGCTTGGGTCCACCCGACAGTGGCGCGCAGCCTGGACGTCATCAACCCCGCCACCGAGCAGGCCTACACCCAGATTTCTATGGGCAGTGCCGCTGATGTCGACAAAGCCGTGGCCGCTGCCCGCGCCGTCTTCCCCTCCTACACGCAAACCGACAAAGCCACGCGCCTGGCCTTGCTCCGACGCATCCTTGCCCTGTACAACGAACGCGCAGAAGAAATCGCTCAGGCCGTGTCCGACGAAATGGGCGCCCCGATGGCCTGGGCACGCGATGCCCAAGTCTGGGCGGGACGGGTGCATTTAGAGGCCACAATTGCGTCCTTGGAAAGCTACGAGTTTGAACACCAGCGTGGCGCCACCCGCATCATGAAAGAAGGCATTGGCGTGGTCGCGCTGATCACGCCCTGGAACTGGCCGCTTAACCAAATCGTTTGCAAAGTGGCACCGGCCTTGGCCGCCGGTTGCACCATGGTGCTCAAGCCCAGCGAAATCGCGCCAATAAGTGGCATCGTATTTTCAGAAATCATGCATGATGCCGGTGTACCCGCAGGTGTGTACAACATGGTCAATGGCGACGGCCCCTCGGTCGGCCAGGTGATGGCTGCACACAAAGACGTGGACATGGTGTCCTTTACCGGCTCCACCCGCGCCGGTGTCATCGTGGCCAAGACGGCGGCTGATACCGTCAAGCGCGTAGCGCAAGAGTTAGGCGGCAAGTCGCCCAATATTCTTTTGGAAGACGCCGATCTGGAAACCGCCGTGCGCAAAGGCGTGGAAAGCTGTATGAGCAATACCGGACAGTCTTGCGACGCGCCCACGCGCATGCTGGTGCCGCGCGCGCTACACGCCAAGGCGCTAGAAATTGCCGCTGCCGTGACCGCCGAACAAGTGGTGGGCGACCCGCGCGCTGATGGCACGACCATGGGCCCCCTGGTCAGCGAAATGCAATACGGCAAAGTGCAGCGCCTGATCGAAATCGGCATTGCCGAAGGCGCAACGCTGGTAGCGGGTGGCACCGGCAAACCCGCAGGGCTGACACGCGGCTACTATGCGCGCCCCACGGTGTTTGGCAATGTAAGCCGCAGCATGACGATAGCCCGAGAAGAAATCTTCGGGCCGGTGCTGGCCATCATGCCTTACGACAGCGAAGCCGAGGCGATTGAGATTGCTAACGACAGCGAATTTGGTCTGGCCGCTTTTGTCCAGTCCGAAAACCTGGAGCACGCGCGCCGCGTGGCGCGACAGCTACGCGCCGGCCAGGTCAATATCAACTACCCGGACTGGGATATTTACGCGCCATTTGGCGGCTACAAACAGTCGGGCAATGGCCGCGAATACGCCGACTGGGGCATACACGACTTCCTGGAAGTCAAGGCCATGATCGGCTACGGCAGCTAGTAAAGCGGCTGCGAAACCACGAACTGGTTATTGCGAGGCGAGAAAAGCGGGTCATTGCGAGGCCGCAGGCCGTGGCAATCCATGTTTGCAGGGCTAAATGGGCATGACCTTGTGCCTCAATGGACTGCCGCGTCGCTTCGCTCCTCGCAGTGACGGGATGCCTACAGCGAAGTCGGCTTAAATTTCGAGGTTGTCAATCAGCCGTGTGCGGCCCAGGCGCGCTGCTGCTAGCACCACCAAGGGCTGGCCCGCTTGCGGTGCGCCTAAATCGGCCTGGCGGCGCAGCGCTACATAGTCGGTCTGCCAGCCTTGTGCGGCCAGCGTACTCAAAGCTTTCGCTTGCATGGCCTCAAAGTCGATATGACCTGCGCGCACCGCCTGGGCCAGCGATTGCAGGGCAGCATGCAATTGCGGCGCTTGCGCCCGCTCGGCCTCTGATAAATAGCCATTGCGCGAGGACATGGCCAGTCCGTCCGCCGCGCGGCGGGTGTCCACACCCACAATGTCCACCGGCAAATTGAACTGACGCACCATCTGCCGTATCACCATCAGTTGCTGGTAGTCTTTTTTGCCAAACACGGCGGTGCGCGCCTGCGTGCAGGCCAGTAGCTTGAGCACCACGGTGCAGACCCCGGCAAAAAAACCGGGGCGGAACTGGCCTTCAAGAACATCGGCTAACTCGGCAGGCGGTGTCACCTTAAAGCCCTGGGGCTCGGGGTAGAGCGTAGCCTCGGTGGGGGCGAACAAGAGGTCGCATCCAGCGACCTCGAGTTGCGCGCAATCAGCCTCAAACGTACGCGGGTAGGTATCGAAATCTTCGTTGGGGCCGAATTGCAATCGGTTGACAAAAATCGTGGTCAGTTGCACATCGCCCAAAGGCTTGGCTTTGCGCACCAGGTCCAGATGCCCTTCGTGCAAATTGCCCATGGTGGGCACTACGGACGGGTGGCGGTAGGCTTGCAGGGCCTCTGCCAGCGCGGTCAGGCTGTTGACGATGCGCATCAAGTCCCTTGTCTTACCAGGCGTGCAGCGCGTTGACCGGGAAGCTGCCGTCTTTGACGGCGGCGACATAGGCTTCCATGGCCCCGCGAATGGAACTGGCCTCCAGCATAAAGTTGCGCACGAACTTGGGCATCTTGCCCAGGTTCACACCCAGCATATCGTGCAGCACCAACACCTGGCCGGCGGTGTCTTTGCCCGCGCCTATGCCGATGGTGGCGCAGTGTTGCAGCGCCTGCGTCAGTTCGGCAGACACATCGGCGGGCACCATCTCCAGCACCAGCATGGACGCGCCGGCGTCTTCTAGCGCATGGGCTTGTTGTTTGAGCGTATCGGCCGCTGCGCCCGTGCGCCCTTGCACGCGGTAGCCGCCCAGCGCATGCACGGTTTGCGGCGTCAGGCCCAGGTGCGCGCAGACCGGAATGCCGCGCGCCACCAAAAAGTGCACGACCTCAGTGGTCCAACCGCCGCCTTCTAACTTAATCATGTGGGCGCCTGCCTGCATCAGCACCGCAGCGCTGCGAAAGGCTTGCTCTTTGGACTCCTGGTAAGAGCCAAAGGGCAAATCGGCGATCAACCAGGCCGTGCCCTGTGCGCGCCGTATGCCGCGTGCCACGCTGGCCGTGTGGTAGCGCATATCTTCCAAACTTACGCCCACAGTGCTGTGCAAGCCTTGGCAGACCATACCCAGCGAGTCGCCTATCAAAATGCATTCCACGCCAGCGGCATCGGCCACGGCGGCGAAGGTGGCGTCATAGGCGGTGAGCATGGTGATTTTTTCGCCCCGGCTGCGCATTTCCAAAATGCGCGGCAGGCTGATGGGTTTGCGGCTGGCCATGGGCGAGGCCGGGGGCAAGGTGCCGTAGGGGGTGCCCCCAATCTGGCTGGCATTAGATGAGGTATCAACGGGAATGGATGTGACCATGTGCTATCTCCGGTGCATCGGGCGCGGTTTGCTGATCAGTTGGGCGTAAAGGCCAGGCGCACATAAATCGGCGCAAAGGCTTCAGCCTGGGTGATTTCAATCAAGGTTTCCTTGGCTAACTCCAGCATGGCGATAAAGGTCACCACCAGTACCGGAATCCCCAAATGCGGGTCGAACAAGTCTTCAAAGCCGACAAAGCGCTTGCCTTGCAGTTTTTTCAGCACCATGCTCATGTGTTCGCGCACGGATAGTTCGGCGCGGCTGATTTTGTGGTGTTGCACCAGCTTGGCTCTTTGCACCATGGAACGCCAGGCCTCTTGTAAGTCGGCCACATCCACATCCGGAAAGCGGATAGCGATGCTCTGGTCCACATACACCGCCGCTTTGAGGAAATCGCGCCCAAATTGGGGTACGGTGTTGAGATTGGCCGCGGCCCGCTTCATCTGCTCATATTCGAGCAGCCTGCGCACCAGTTCGGCACGCGGATCCTCCGGCTCTTCTCCTTCTGCGGTCTTTTTGGGGGGAAGCAGCATGCGCGATTTAATTTCAATCAACATCGCCGCCATCAACAGGTATTCGGCAGCCAGCTCCAGGTTGCGCTTGCGGATCTGGTCCACATAGACCAGGTACTGCTTGGTCACGCTGAGCATGGGAATGTCCAGAATATTGAAATTCTGCTTGCGAATCAGATAAAGCAGAAAGTCCAGCGGGCCTTCAAAGGCTTCTAAAAATACTTCCAATGCGTCCGGTGGGATGTACAAATCCAAGGGCATCGTGAACAGCGGCTCGCCGTAAAGACGGGCCACTGCGACATGGTCGACCAATTCTTGGGTAGCCTCGGGCAATAAGGAGGCCTCTTGGGGCAGGGAAATAGCGCTGCTGGTCATCGCGGTGTTACCACCCGGTTAAGTGCTTGGCAGGTCAGGAAGGGTTGAGTAGGACTTATTGGTCCGACTTGGTCTGATAGACGTAAGGCATTTGCGCGACTTTGGACTCTTTGTAGCCCGCCTGGGCGCTGCGGTCCAGCTTGAGGTCCCAAAGCAAAGCGCGTCCGGCCCGCTGTTGGGATTCCAAGGCCGGTCTGGACGCCTTGAGCTGGTCAATGAACAAGCTAGCTTCAGAATGGTAATCGGGGCGGCGAAATAGAGACATGGCAAATCCTTGTGGCGGCCGATTCTAGGGGCAGGGCGCAGTGTAGGCCCAAAGCCTGATGGGCCATGCGCCATTGCCGCTATGCTACGTGCCCTATGACGCAGTTTGACTTCTCCAAGGACGCTATTGCCGGCCTGGCCCAGCTAGATGCCGCCCGCGCCCTGGCCGAAGACGTGGGCAGTGGCGATTTGACCGCCTCACTGGTGGACCCCTTGCGCCGCGCCCGCGCCCGGGTACTTTTGCGCGAAAGCGCCGTACTGTGCGGTCAGCCTTGGGCAGAGGCGGCCTTGCACGCGCTGGCGCCGCAAGCGCAGATGCACTGGCAGGTGGCTGAGGGCGCGCTAGGTGTAGCAAACGAAGTGGTGTTAACGCTGGAAGGCCCGGCCCAAGCCTTGCTCACCGCCGAACGCACCATGCTCAATTTTTTGCAATTGCTCAGTGGCGTCGCTACACATACCGCGCAGTTTGTGGCGGCAGCGCAGGCGGTGCCGGGCAACCGGGCGCAGATTGTCGATACGCGTAAAACGCTGCCCGGCTTGCGCCTGGCCCAAAAATACGCCGTGCGCTGCGGCGGTGGCACCAACCACCGCATTGGCTTGTTCGATGCGGTGCTGATTAAAGAGAACCATATCGCGGCTGCTGGGGGCGTCACTGCCGCTTTGCAGCGCGCACAGGCTGCTGCTGCACAAGCAGCTTTCATCGAAATCGAGGTCGAGACTTTGCAGCAACTTCATGAAGCCTTGCAAGCGGGCGCGCGCATGGTGCTTCTGGACAATATGACGCATGCCCAAATGCGAGAAGCCGTGGCCATCAACGCGGGGCGTGCGGTATTGGAAGTGTCGGGCGGCGTGAACATGGACACGGTGCAAGCCATTGCCGCCACCGGCGTGGACCGCATCTCCATAGGCGCACTGACCAAAGACGTGCGCGCCATCGATTTTTCTATGCGCATGGAGAACCTGTGATGCAAACCCTTGAATCGCCCCTGCAGCGCATTGACGTGGAATACGAGCAACCCGCGTGCAGCACACGCCACGCCTGGGCTCGGGTACCGGTGGAGCCCGGCCCGTCCGAGCGTGCTGCCTTGAAAGAAAAAATCACCCGCTTGTTGCAAGAAAAAAACGCCGTCATGGTGTCGCACTACTACGTGCACCCGGACTTGCAAGACCTGGCCGAAGCCACGGGCGGGCTGGTGAGTGACTCGCTGGAAATGGCACGCTTTGGCCGCGACCATAGCGCGCAAACCTTGGTGGTGTCGGGCGTGCGCTTTATGGGCGAAACTTCCAAAATTCTGAGCCCGCACAAACGCGTACTGATGCCCGACCTGGACGCTACATGCTCTTTGGACCTGGGCTGCCCCATCGAAGAATTCAGCGCCTTTTGCGATGCGCACCCGGACCGTACGGTAGTGGTCTATGCCAACACCAGCGCCGCCGTCAAAGCGCGTGCCGACTGGGTGGTCACCTCTAGTTGCGCACTAGACATCGTGCGCGCCCTGAAAGACGCCGGGCAAAAAATACTATGGGCGCCCGACAAGCACTTGGGCGGCTACATTCAGCGTGAAACCGGCGCGGACATGGTGCTCTGGCAGGGCGCGTGCATCGTGCATGACGAGTTCAAAGCCTTTGAATTGCAGGCCCTAATGGCCGAGCACCCCAAGGCGGGTGTGCTGGTACATCCCGAGTCACCCGCCGACGTGGTGGCGCTGGCGCATGCAGTGGGCTCCACCTCGGCCATTCTCAAGGCCGCGCAGACCATGGACACCGACACCTTTATCGTGGCCACCGACAAAGGCATGTTGCACAAACTGCGCACACTCAACCCCACTAAGAACTTTATCGAAGCCCCCACCGCGGGTAACAGCGCTACCTGCAAAAGCTGCGCGCACTGCCCCTGGATGGCGATGAACGGTCTGGCCGACGTGGCCCGCGCGTTAGAAACGGGCTCGGGTGAAGTCCATGTGGACGGCGCGCTGGGCTTGCGCGCTCGTTTGCCAATCGACCGGATGTTGGCGTTTACTGCTGCGCTCAAAAATGGCCAGCCTTTGACGGGACTGGTGCCGCATCTGGGGGCGGTTTAAATATCCGTTATTCCCATAGCCTTTAGCCGCACCACCCTGTCTGCCCCCGCTGTCGCAGCCTGCGAATGGGTGACCAGCACCAGCGCGGCACCATGCTGGCGGGTTTGGGCGATCAGGGCGTCCATGACCAGGGCGGCGGTGTCGGGGTCTAGGTTGCCGGTGGGTTCGTCGGCTAGCAGCAGGGCCGGGCGGTGTACCAGGGCGCGGGCAATGGCGACGCGTTGCAGCTGCCCGCCGCTTAGGGTCTGCGGCAGGCGCGCACCCATATCGCTCAGGCCCACGGCATCCAGCATGGCCTGTACACGCTGTGGGTCGGGCGTGCCCAGCAGCAGCAAGGGCAGGCCTATGTTTTGCGCCACGTCCAGGTGTGGCAGCACATGAAAGGCCTGAAATACAAAGCCGATGTGCTGGCGCCGCACGGCCGCCAGCGCGGTGTCGCTGAGATGGCCCAGGTCTTGGCCTTGTAGGAGCACGCGGCCACTATCCCAGGTGTCCAGACCGGCCATGCAATTGAGCAAGGTGGATTTGCCCACCCCCGAGTCGCCCATGATGGCGACAAACTCGCCTGCCGCCACGCGCAGGGACACGTCGCTGAACACCGGCTTATCGCCGTAGCTTTTGCAGAGCGATTCAATGTGCAGGGTCATGGGCAGTTCGTTGTAAAGACGATGTAGGGACGGGTGCGGCACGCACTCCGGCAGAGCGCATGCCTTGCGGTAGGCCCGGCCCAATTGCTGCGCATTGCTGGCTCATACCGTAGCTGCTTGCACCAAGCGCCGGGCCGTGCGCAGGGTGGTGGCCAGCGCATCGGCATGGTCACAGGCAATCACATGGCGCTGCGGCATAGCGCGCAGCCAGGTAATCTGGCGCTTAGCCAGTTGGCGCGTGGCAAAAATGCCTTTATCGCGCAGTTGCGCGGCGGGTGAACTGCCGTCCAGCACTTCCCACACCTGGCGGTAGCCCACGCAGCGCATGGCGGGCAGCGCGGCATGCAAGTCGCCACGGGCGCGCAAGGCTTGCACTTCTTGCACTAGGCCTTGCGCCAGCATGGTGTCAAAGCGCTCGGCAATGCGGGCATGCAGCCAGGCGCGGTCTTGCGGTTCCAAGGAAACCAAAGGCGCTTGCGGGTTCGCTGGGGACGTGGTGGGTGCGCCGTCCGTGTCGGCTACTTGGCTGCGCAATTGCAGTTGCGAAAGCGGCACACCCGCGCTGCGCCACACCTCCAAGGCGCGGCCAATGCGTTGGCTGTCGGCTGGGGCCAGGCGCGCCGCTGTGGCTGGGTCCACCTGCGCCAGTTGGGCATGCAGGGCCGGCCAGCCCATTGCCTGGGCCTCTTGCTCAATCGCGGCGCGAATGGCCGGGTCTGCTGTGGGCATGGCGTCCAGCGGCTCGAACAGGGCTTTGAAATACAACATCGTGCCGCCCACCAACAAAGGCAATTTACCGCGCGCGCTGATGGCGCGAATCAGGGCGGCGGCATCGCGCGCAAACTCGGCAGCGTTGTAGGCGTGCAGCGGGTCGCGGATGTCGATCAGGTGGTGCGGCACCGCCGCCAGTTCCTGCGCCCTTGGTTTGGCCGTACCGATGTCCATCCCTCTATAGACCAGGGCCGAATCGACGCTGATAATTTCGCAATTGAATTCGCGTGCAATCGCCAGTGCCGCTGCCGTTTTGCCCGCTGCCGTGGGGCCGGCAATGGAGAGGTAAAACGGTAGTGGGTCTTGCATGGGCGCAGTGTCTGTCAATTAACTTCTGGAGGACGTGATGCCGACCCGGATGCGTCCACGGCCAAAACACCCTCTGCGTCATTCGCTGCCTCGGCACAGCGCTGGTCTGCAATGAACTTGAGCATCAGCAACAAGCCCAGCGCAGCAATCATCAGGGCCACCACCAGGGCAATCCAAAAACCGGTGGCCTGCATAGCTACTGCCGGACGCCAAGGCGCCCAATCCGGCGCCACGCCCAGCACATAGCCCAAAGGCAGGGACACCAACCAAAAGGCCGTCAGATGCAGCAGCATGGGCGCGCGCGTTACCTTGTAGCCGCGTATCGCGCCGCTGAGCACTACCTGCGCCGAGTCAGAAAACTGAAACACCGCCGCGAAAAACAAAAGCGGAATGGCCACTGCCAGCACCGCCGCGTCTTCGGTATAAAACTGCGCGATCTCTGTGCCGAAAACACCTGTGAACAAAGCCGAAGCCGTGGCAAACACCATGGCCGTGCCCAAGCCCACCCAAGCGCGGTAGCGCGCGCCTTGGGCATCGCCCGCGCCCAGCGACTGGCCCACGCGGGTCAGCACCGCCACGCTCAAGCTCATCGGCACCATAAAAAGCAGCGACGCAAAATTGAGCGCGATCTGGTGCGCCGCCACTTGCGCGCTACCAAAGCGCGCCACCAGCAGGGCGATCAAGGCAAAGGCGCTGGTTTCTGCAAAAAATGTCAGACCAATCGGCAGGCCCAGCCGAAACAGCGCCACCTGCATAGGCCGCTGCGGCCAGTCGAAATGCGTAAACGGATAGGTGGCCCGGTGCGCCGCGCTGCGGCTCACCCAGAGCAGCATGCCCAGCAGGTTGAACCACACCGACACCAACGTAGCCCACGCGCAACCCAAACCGCCCATGGGCGCAAACCCCCAATGCCCAAACACCAACGCCCAACTGAGCAGCACATTGAGCGCCAGCGCCAGCAGCGCCACCACCATCATGGGCTTGGTCTGGTTGATGCTGGCGCTGTAGCCATAGAGCACGCGGTAGGCCGCAAAAGCAGGCAGTCCAAAACTGGTAATCAGCACAAAATCTTGCGCCACAGCGCGGGTGTGCGCTTCGAGTGTCATCCACGCAAAAATGAGCTGCGTAGACTGCAAAATCGCTGTGGCCAAAAGTCCCAGCAGCAAACTTTTCCACAAGGCTTGGCGCACCACATGCGGCACTTGCGCCAACTGCTGCGCGCCCACATGGTGAGCCACCGTGGGGTTGACCGACATCAAAAGGCCGATCAAGGTGATGATGACGATGTTCCACAAAGACACGCCCAGCGACACCCCGGCCAGGTCTTGCGCCGATACATGGCCAGACATCGCCACTGCCGCCACCGACATGCCGATGTTGGCCAACTGCCCCACCAAAATCGGCCAAGCCAAAGCCCATAGCGCACGCACTTCGTCGCGCAAAACAGGTTGGGAAGGCGGGAGGGCCGGCGTGGCTAATGGTGGATGCATGCTTGGGGGATGCGCCTTAGCGTCCGCGCATAAACCACTTGTCCAGCTCCGCCACGCTGATCTGCCGCCAGGTGGGGCGGCCATGGTTACATTGGTCGCTGCGCTCGGTGTGTTCCATTTGGCGTAGCAAGGCGTTCATCTCGTCGATGGTCAGGCGCCGGTTGGCGCGTACCGCACCGTGGCAGGCCATGGTGGACAAAATTTCATCTTCGGCGCGCGCCAGCACGGTGCTGGCCTCGTGCTGCGACAGTTCGGCGAGCACGCTGCGCGCGAGCGCTACTGCATCGCCCTGGGCCAGCGTCGTGGGCACGGCGCGCACCGCCAGCGTGGTGGGCGAAAAAGCGCTGACTTCCAGGCCCAGCGCCTGCAAGGTGTCGGCATGTGCTTCGGCGGTGGCACTTTCTTCGGCAGTCGCGGCAAAGGTGGCGGGGATCAGCAGGGGTTGGCTGGCCATGGACTTGACTTGTGCGGTGTCCGCTTGGCGGACATTCCATTGCGTTTTGAGGCGCTCGTACACGATGCGCTCGTGCGCGGCGTGCATGTCGACCACGATCAGGCCTTGCGCGTTTTCGGCCAGGATATAAATGCCTTGCAATTGCGCCAGCGCGCGGCCCAGCGGCCAGTCTTGGGCGTTGCCATGCGTCGCTTCGCGCGCCTGGTAGGCCGAGTCCGAATACGGCGCCTGCGCTGCGCTTTGCGTTGGCCATGCGTGCGCGTCTACGCCCTGCGTTTCAATGGCGCTGGTGTTGCGCGAAGTACTCGGTGCGTTTTGCCACAAAGCACTGACGTCACTGACACGGTGCCCCACGCTTTCGTGGGGCGCAAAGGCCATGCCTTGTTGGCGCATCAACAAGGGCGAATTCGGCGGCACCGCCGCCCCTGGCGTACTGCGATTGCTTGCCGAGCCGTAGCCGCTTTTGACGTTACCCGCAAAGCGGGCATCGGGCTTGAGCAAACTGCCCCAAGCGCTATCGCCCGCCGCTTGCGCCACCTCTCCGACAGCGCGGCCAGCGCGCGGCAAGGCCAGCGCTTCTTCGGCAGCGTGGCGCACCGCTTGGTGCACTTCGCGGCTGTCCCGAAAGCGCACTTCGATTTTGGTGGGATGCACATTCACGTCTACGCGCGTCGGGTCCATGTCCAGGTAGAGCGCATACACCGGTTGGCGCTGGCCGTGCAGCACGTCTTCGTAGGCGCTGCGCGCGGCGTGGGTGAGCACTTTGTCGCGCACAAAGCGGCCATTCACATAACAAAACTGCTGGTCGGCGCGCGCGCGTGCGGCATCCGGTATGCCGACACGGCCCCACACCCGCATGCTGCGCGCGCCCAGGCCGCTCGGGTCTTGCGGGCCGGGGGCGCTGCGCCAATCGACGGCAATCGATTGCGCTAAAAAATCACTGCCCAATACATCGGCCAGGCGCCTATCCAGCGCGGCGCGTTGGCTGGCCCGAAGCGCATCCGCTGCATCCGCTTCGCCCGCTGCGTCATCCGATGCGCGCAAGCTCAGCGCGCTCTCGCCTTGCGCACGCCATTGCTCCACCAGCTTGCCCTCATGCCAAATCGCAAAGCCCACATCGGGCCGCGCCAGCGCGTGGCGGCGCACAGCTTCTATGCAATGGGCCAATTCGGTGGTATCAGTTTTCAGAAATTTACGCCGCGCCGGGGTGCTATAAAACAATTCTTTCACTTCCACCGTAGTGCCGGTTTCGCGGGCCACGGGGCGCAATTCGCCGCTGCGCCCGTCCAGCAAAAAGGCTTGCGATTGGCCCGAGGCGCGCGACAAGATGGCGCAGTCTGCAATCGCGTTGATAGCGGCTAGCGCCTCGCCCCGAAAGCCCATGGTGGCCACCGATTCCAGGTCTTGCAAATTGCCGATCTTGCTGGTGGCGTGGCGCTCAAAAGCCAGCGGCAATTCGGCCCGCTCTATGCCCATGCCATCGTCTTCCACGGCAATCAGGCGCACCCCGCCGGCTAGCAAGCGCACCGTCACCTGGCGTGCGCCTGCGTCTAGCGCGTTGTCCACTAGTTCACGCACTACCGAGGCCGGGCGCTCTACCACTTCGCCGGCCGCAATCTGGCTGATCAAGGTGTCGGGTAGGGGCCGTATGGGCTTGCGGGGGCTGGGGTTGGGGGGAGTCACGCGGGGATTGTAGGTGGGGGGTGGCGGCGATAATGCCCGCATGGAACTTGCCGCTACCTTGCTCGACTTTGTCTTACACGTTGACCGTTACTTGGAAATGTTTGTCAGCAACTACGGCCTGTGGGTGTATGCGCTGCTGTTTCTGATCATCTTTGTAGAAACTGGCCTAGTCATCATGCCTTTTTTGCCCGGCGATTCGCTGCTATTCGTGGTGGGCGCCATGTGCGGCGTGGGCTTGATGGATTACCAGCTCGTCGTGCCCTTGCTGCTGGCGGCGGCGGTACTGGGCAACCAGACCAATTACACGATAGGACGCTACTTTGGCGCGCGGGTGTTTCAGTGGGAGAACTCGCGCTTCTTTAACAAAGCCGCTTTCGACCAAGCGCATGCTTTTTACGAGCGCTACGGCGGCATCACCTTGGTGGCTGCGCGCTTCATGCCTTTTGCGCGCACCTTCGCGCCTTTTGTGGGTGGCGTGGCGCACATGACGCGCGCTAAGTTCACTTTCTACGATGTGCTGGGAGGCTTCCTCTGGGTCGTCGGCATCGTGACTGTCGGCTATTTCTTTGGCAACCTTCCCTGGGTGAAACAAAACTTAGACAAAATCATTTGGGCGCTGATTTTTGTGCCGGGCTTGCTGGTGTTGGTGGGGAGTTGGCGGGCGCGGCGTAATGCGGTGGTGCCGAACGCGCAGCAAGTTAATTCCTAAGCCCGAGCCAGCGCCACATCCACCGCCTGCCGACTGGCCCACCAGCTCACCAGCATGGCGGCCAGCAGGGCGGCCAGGCCGAACCAGTGCAGGTCTAGCATGCGGCCCTGGGCGATAAGCCAGCCGCCGCTGGCAGCGCCCATGGCCTGACCGGCGTACATGGCCGAGCTATTCAGCGCTATCGAGGCCGAGGCCAGCGCAGGCGCGATGCCCGCCAAGCGTGCCTGCTGCGCCGAGTTAGAGGCAAAGCAGCCCAGGCCCCAGGGCAGGACGATAAGAGCGGCCAAGAGCACGTTGGTCGCCAGCGGCCATAGCAGCAGGCTCAGCGCCATGGCGCCCACGCTCCACATCACGGCACGCGGCGCGCCGGTGCGGTCGATATTGCGCGACATCAGCATATTGCCGACAAAACCAAAGGCACCAAACCAGGCAAACAAGAGGCTCAGTTCAGTGGCGCTAAATTGCAGTTGCTGCTTGAAGTAGGGCGCGAAATACGAAAACAACACAAACTGCCCGGCGGCAAACAAAACGGTGACGGCCACGCACAACATCAGCGCTGGCGAGCGCAGGGTTTGGCCCCAAGCCGCGCGCGACAGCGCGGGCGGGCGCACGCCATCGGGCATGCTGCGCCACACCCAGGCGGCGCTGATGACGCTGAGCAAGGCTATCGACCCGAAAGCCACGCGCCAGCCCAGCGTGCCGCCTATCCAAGCCCCCAAGGGCGTGCCCACTACCGATGCCACGGACCAGCCCATAAACACAAAAGTAATGGCGCGTCCGCGCTGCGCAGGTGTGACAAGCAAGTTGATGCACGAGGCCGCCTGCGGCGTGAAGATGGCCGGTGCAATCGCGGCCAGCACGCGCACGGCCATCAGCGAGCCAAAGTCCGGCATACAGGCGCTGGCGAGCAAAAACACACCGTACCACAGCAAAGCCAGGGCCAGCAGGCGGCGCCTATCCCAACCAGCCACCAGCGTGGCGAACAGGGGCGCGCCTATGCACATCACCACCGCCGCAGCGGTAATTAACTGCCCGGCCACCGGCACCGAGACCTGCAAATTGCTGCTGATGTCATTGAGCGTTCCCGGCACCACCATGACGCCGGTGCCGATCACGAAATTGCCGAAGAGCAGTGGCCACAGGACACGCGGCAAGGGCGCGCTGGCGCTCGGGTCGGCTTGCGGCGGCGCGCTGTCGCTTGTGTCAGGATGCATCGTGGTGCATCACATACAGCTTGCGCGTGGTGGCGTGCAGTTCCCACTCACCGCGCCAACCCTTGGGCAGCACCAACACTTCACCGGCGCGCACCTCCTGTGCGCGGCCTTCGGGGCCGTGCAGCGTGACGTAGCCCGAAACAATATGGCAGGTCTCGGACATGGTGTCGCGCACCGCCGTAAAGCGACCGGGCGTGCATTCCCACACGCCGATTTCCATCAGCCCGTCGTTCGATTTGAAGAGCGTGACCGAGGCCTCAAACTGATTGCCCGTGAGCGTGGTGGGCTTGGGTCGGGGTGCGCCCAGGTCGATGGTGGACAGGTGCGCAAAAGTTTGGAAGTGCGTCATGCAAAGTCTCCGAGGGAAATGTGTGCCGCGCAGTGGCGCTTAGCGGCCCGTGATTTTGTTTGCCATTGTCGCTATGCGCGAGGTGCGGGCCAGGCCGCCGAATTCGCGCTTGTCCGCCCAATGGTAAAGCTGGTACATGCCGTGAATACCTAGCCAGCGCAAAGGCTCTGGCTCCCAGGGACGCACGCTGCGGTTGACCCAGGGCAGGCGTGTTAAATCCGTGTCTTTTTGCAGCAGCAAATCAGCCAGCGTGCGCCCGGCCAGGTTAGAGCTGGATACGCCCAGGCCCACATAACCCCCGGCCCAGGCCATGCCGCTGGCGCGGTCCAGGCCCACGGTGGTACACCAGTCACGCGGTACACCCAGCACGCCGCACCAAGCATGCTCCAAGCGCAGGCCGCGTGTTTGCGGAAACCAGCGCAGCAACATGGCTTGCAAGCCTTCAATGCTGGCTTGCTGCGTGACGCCGTTCACATCGGTGGCCGAGCCAAAGCGGTAAGGCACACCGCGCCCGCCCATGGCAATGCGCCCCTCGCGTGTGCGCTGCGCATAGCCATAGGTGTGCGCCGCATCACCCAACAACTCGTGCCCGCTCCAGCCTATCTCGTTCCATAGTGCATCAGGCAGCGGCTCGGTCATCACCAGCGCGCTGTTCATCGGCATCCATTGACGTTTGAGGCCTGGCAGCCCAGCAGTAAAGCCCTCCGTGGCGCGCACGATCAAAGGCGCGCGCACTACGCCCTGCGCGGTTTGCACCCAGCCTTTTTCCAAGCCGATGACCGCACTTTGCTCGTAAATAGACACGCCCATACGCTCCACCACATCGGCCAGTCCGCGCACCAGCTTGGCCGGTTGCACGCGCGCTGTGTCGTGGTGTACCAAGCCGCCCATCACCTGGTCCACACGGATCCGCGCACGGGCTTCGGTCCCGTTAATCAGGCTCACGCGGTCTTGCGGCACCTCCCACGCGCGGGCCTCGCGGTAGCTGGCTTGCACGCGCGCCCATTGCGCTGCATTGGTGGCCACCCGCAGCGTGTCGGCGCGCATGATGTCGGCGTCTATGCTTTCGCGCTCTGCCACGGCCAGCACTTCGTCCACCGTGCCGTGCATAGCGGTCTCCATGGCGATGACGGCAGCGCGGCTGGAGCTTGCCAAGTATTTATCCCGCGACCAACCAAAACCGCCGCTCAACCAGCCGCCATTGCGCCCCGAAGCGCCAAAGCCGCAAAACTCTTTTTCCAAGATGGTGACGCGCAAATCCGGCTGCGCGCGCTTGAGGTAATACGCCGTCCACAAACCGGTATAGCCGCCGCCCACGATGCACACATCCGCATCCCGGTCGCCCGGCAGTGGCGCGCGGTAAGCAGGCAGTCCGCCGATGTCGGCGTACCAGAAGGAGATGTTTCCGTTGGTGGGGTGGGGCATGGGCAGTAGCTTACTCGTGCGTAATTTTGCGAACCTAGGGTAAACCCCGTAGTCACCGCATATCATTTTTTAATAAGTAATTTTTACCGAAAGACTGACGTCTGCAGCGCGACGAGGCGCGCGTCCAGGCCTGCGCGGGGCTAGCCGCCATCCATGGGGATATCGTAGGCATGCCCATGGGCTACCACATCCTGTGCGGCGACATGGGCGCCCCCTTGTCAGGCGGACAAAAGCAACGCGTACTGCTGGCGCGCGCTTTGTACAAGTAACCCCGCGTGCTGGCCCTGGACGAAGCGACCAGTCACCTAGACCTGGCCAATGAGCAACGCGTCGCCCAAGCCTTGGCCCAAATGCAACTAACCCGCATTTTGATCGCCCACCGGCCTGAAACCATTGCCCATGCGCAAAGAGTGGTGCAGGTGCGCCGGGGATTGGTGGTTGAGGGTGGGCTTGGTGCTTAGGAAAGGATTGCGCCGCATGCAGCCTGTGTAATCGCACTACGCTAAATCGCCGCAGATGCGCGTGTGCTTATCACTTCATTCTTACTCTCCGTATTACATTTTTCTGCTAATATGTTTTTATGCGTACCACCCTCGACTTACCCGACCCGCTGATGCGCGAGCTTAAGGCCCGCGCGGCGATGGAGGGGGTCAAGCTCAAAGACTACTTTGCTGCGATGGTGCGCGATGCTTTGCAAAAGCCCCCTGTTTTGGCCGCAGAGCAAGTGCGTAGCCAGGTTCCGGTATTCACGCGCAAAGGCATCAAAAAATTGCCGCCTATGCCTGCTCTGACCAATCGACAAATCAGCGCGCTGCTGGATGCGTCGGATAGCGCTTCTTAGGCTTACCGGCAATGGCGCAAGCGAGTGCAAGCGGAGCCGGTGATCTGCCCGACCTGAATGTTTGGTTGGCTTTGCTCAACGCCAACCACCCGCACCATGGTGCCGCAAAAATTTACTGGGATTCGCTGGCCGGTGCGCGCATATTTTTTTGTCGCATCACCATGCTGGGCCTATTACGTTTGTCCACCAATAAAGCCGTCATGGGTGGCGCGCCCTACACCACCGCAGAGGCGTGGCAGGCTTACCGCAAGGTGGCGGGCATGCCTGAAGTAGGTTTTGTGGCAGAAACGCCAGGCATCGAGAGTGCGATGGAGCCGTTCACGCAATCCAAGGGCTTTAGCCACGCGGATTGGACGGACGCCTATCTGGCCGCATTCGCCCGCGTGGCGGGTCTGCGCTTGGTGACTTTTGATTCGGGCTTTTCCAAATACAAGGACTTAAGCTGGCAGTTGCTGGCCTAAGCCCTTCGTTGCTCCATAAAAAAAGGCCGCTTAGGGGCGGCCTTTTCACAGGGCTACAACCCGATCACTTGCCCGGCACTTTGCCTTGCACGCCTTTGACGTAGAACATCACGCCGCTTAGGAATTTGTCGTCAGCGACTTCGCCATCTTTGAGCAAGGTCTTACCAGTGTTATCCACCAAGGGACCTTTCCAGATGCTGAAGGTGCCCGCTTTGAGGCCTGCTTTGACTTCATCGACTTTGGCTTTGGTTTCTGCGGGCACGTCTTCGGCGATAGAGACGAGGTCAATCGCGCCTTCTTTCACGCCCCACCACACGCCACCGGTGGTCCAAGTGCCTTCCAGGGCGTCCTTGGTGGCCTTGATGTAATAGGGCGTCCAGTTGATGACGGCCGATGCCAGGTGGGCATTGGGGCCGTAGGCGGTCATGTCCGAATCCCATCCAAAGGCGCGCTTGCCTTTGTCTTGTGCGGTTTTCAGCACAGCGGGTGAATCGGTATTTTGGAACAGCACGTCTGCGCCGCCATTGATGAGGCTAGTGGCCGCTTCCGTTTCTTTGGGTGGGTCGAACCACGCATTGACCCAAACTACTTTGGTCTTGATCTTGGGGTTGCTGCTTTGCGCGCCCAGGGTAAAGCTGTTGATGTTGCGGACTACTTCTGGAATCGGCACCGAAGCGACCACGCCCAGCGTGCCGGTTTTACTCATCTTGCCTGCAATCACGCCGGCCATGTACGCGCCTTCGTAGGTGCGACTGTCATAAGTGCGCATGTTGTCGGCAGTTTTGTAGCCGGTGGCATGTTCAAACTTGACGTCTTTGAATTCGGGAGCCACCTTAAGCATGGGTTCCATGTAGCCAAAGGTAGTTCCAAAAATCATTTTATTGCCCTGGCTGGCCTTTTCGCGGAACGCGGCCTCCGCGTCAGCGGACTCGGGCACGCTTTCCACAAAGGAGGTGACGATCTTGTCGCCAAATTCTTTTTCCAAGGCTTTACGCGCGTTGTCATGTGCAAATGTCCAGCCGCCATCGCTTACCGGACCAACATAGATAAACGCGATTTTCATCGGTTCAGCCTTAGGTGCAGCCGCTGCCGGTGCGGGGGCCGGTGCCTCGGCTTCAGGCTTTTTGCCACAGCCCACCAGCATGGCCGCTGCCACGGTGGTAAGCGCCGCCAATTTCAGCAGCGAACGTTTTTGCACATCTGTCATATCATTTCCTTTTTAAGAAAGTAAGGTCAGGGGAGGAGAAAAAATCTTCAGGAACCGGGGTAAAACGGTTTTCCAATCGAAGCTGGCATATTAATCCGAATCCAGGCCGGATTACGGGATATCAGCGCCAAGACCACAATGGTAGCGATATAAGGCAACATGCTCAGCACCTGGCTGGGCACTTCCACTCCTATACCTTGGAAGTGGAATTGGAGCATGGTGACCCCACCAAACAAATACGCCCCAAGGAGTACACGGCCGGGCCGCCAGGTGGCAAAGGTGGTCAAGGCCAGAGCGATCCAGCCCTTACCGGCCACCATGCCCTGAACCCAAAGCGGGGTGTAAATAATCGAAACATAGGCTCCAGCCAGCCCGCACAGCGCGCCCCCGCCGACTACGCAGGCCAGCCGTATCCATCGCACCGGGTAGCCCAGGGCATGGGCCGATTCCGGGCTTTCGCCTACGCTGCGCACAATCAAGCCGCTGCGGGTGCGGTATAAAAACCAAACTAGCGCCCCGGCAAAAGCAATCGTCAAATACACCAACGGGTGGTGCTGGAACAGCGCCGAACCCAGCAAGGGAATGTCGGACAAGCCAGGGATGGCAAATTTGGGCCGCTCGGGGATTGTTGCCTGAACATAGCCTACGCCGACGAAGGCGGAAAAGCCGCCGCCAAACAGGCTGAGCGCCAGGCCGGTGGCGTATTGGTTGGTGTTGAGCCAAATCACCAACACGCCAAAAATAGCCGCCATCAGCCCCCCGGCCAGCATGCCCGCCGCAAAGCCCAGGGTGTCGCTGCCGGTATGCACCACCGTGGCAAAACCGGCAATGGCGGCGCACAGCATCATGCCCTCAGCGCCCAGATTGACGATACCCGCTTTTTCGTTGATCAGCAGACCCAGCGAGGCGATGGCCAAGACGGTGCCGGCGTTCAACGTGGCAGCGATCAGCAGTGCGTAGGATTCCATCAGCGGCTACCTCCTTTGGCGGCTTGCGCTTGTCGCACCAGCCGGTAGTTCACCAGCGTGTCGCAGGCCAGCAGGCTAAACAGCAATAGGCCTTGGAACACACCGGTCAGCGATTTGGGCAGGCCCATGCGCGACTGCGCCAGATCGCCGCCGATATAAAACATGCTCATCAGTAGGCTGGAGAACACCAGGCCTACCGGATGCAGGCGCCCCACATAGGCCACGATGATGGCCGCAAAACCATAGCCCGCCGGTATATAAGGAGTGAGCTGTCCAATCGGCCCGGCCACCTCCAGCGCCCCGGCCAGCCCGGCCATGCCACCCGATACCAATAGCGCAGTCCACAAAGCCTGGCGCGGCGAAAAGCCCGCATAGCGTGCCGCCGCCGGTGCCAGCCCGCCCACTTGCTGGGCAAAACCGGCACGTGTGCGAAACAAAAAAACCCAGACTGCGCCCACGCCGACAAGTGCAAACAGCACACCAATCGTCATACGCGAACCGTCCATCAGGCGCGGAATACGGGTGACCGCGTCAAAATTTTTGGTTTGCGGAAAGTTATAGCCCAGCGGGTCTTTCCAGGGGCCGTAGACCAAGAGGCCTAGCACCTGCACGGCCACATAGACCATCATCAGACTGACCAGAATTTCATTGGCATTAAAGCGGTCACGTAAGAGCGCGGTAATCCCGGCCCAGAACATGCCGCCCAGCATACCGGCCAAGATGACAGCGACCACAATCCAGCTGCCCGTGTCTTTCTCGGCCATAAGCGCCACGCCGCTGGCGCAGACGGCGCCGATGATGTATTGCCCCTCGGCTCCGATATTCCACACATTGGAGCGGAAACACACCGCCAGGCCCAAGGCAATCAGCAGCAAAGGCGTGGCTTTCACTACCAGTTCGCCCAAGGCGTAGCTACT
>CAMBNY010000030.1 GCA_945869165.1 Comamonas sp. lk
CCACTGCTATAATGTTTGGCTCTGTGGAAATCCGTTCACAGACTTGAATCGAAGAGGTCAACATGTACGCGGTCATAAAAACCGGCGGCAAGCAATATCGGGTTGCAGCCGGCGAAAAAATTAAAGTAGAACAGATTGCTGCGGACGTAGGCCAAGAGATTGTGTTCAACGAGGTTTTGGCGGTCGGTAACGGCGCAGAGCTCAAAGTTGGCACGCCCTTGGTGTCCGGCGCATCCGTAACGGTGACAGTTTTGTCACACGGCAAGCACGACAAAGTGCGTATTTTCAAAATGCGTCGTCGTAAGCATTACCAAAAACGCCAAGGGCACCGTCAGCAGTTTACCGAACTGCAAATCGGCGCGATTGTCGCTTAAAGGACGCAGGTCATGGCACAGAAAAAAGGCGGCGGCTCTACGCGAAACGGGCGCGATTCCAAGCCCAAAATGCTCGGTGTGAAATCATTCGGCGGACAACTGATCAGCGCAGGCGCGATCATTGTGCGTCAGCGTGGCACCAAGTTCCACCCAGGCACCAATGTCGGCATCGGCAAAGACCACACGCTGTTTGCGTTGGTTGAGGGCCATGTCCAATTCGCCGTTAAAGGCGCGTTGAACAAGCACACGGTGAGTATCACAGCTGCGGCTTGATCTGCAGCGTGTTCCCCGCAAAACCCTGCGCCGAAATGCGCGGGGTTTTTCATTTTTACCAGCAGGAATGCCATGAAGTTCGTTGACGAAGCCTATATCGACATCGCCGCTGGCGACGGTGGGGCCGGTTGCGTCTCCTTCCGGCACGAAAAATACAAAGAATTCGGCGGCCCCAATGGCGGCGACGGCGGACGCGGCGGCCATGTGTTTGCCGTGGCGGACTCCAACCTGAACACGTTGGTGGACTTTCGCTTTTCCCGCCGCCACGATGCCAAGCGCGGCCAGCACGGCATGGGCTCGGATATGTTTGGCGCTGCTGGCGATGACATCACGCTCAAAATGCCGGTGGGCACCATCATCACCGACGCCGAAACTGGCGAAGTCTTGTTTGAGCTGCTGGTCCCCGGCGAAGTCATCACTATCGCCAAGGGCGGCGACGGCGGCTTTGGTAATTTGCGCTTCAAAAGCGCTATCAACCGCGCGCCGCGCCAAAAAACGCCGGGCTGGCCCGGCGAAAAGCGTAACCTCAAACTCGAACTCAAAGTGCTGGCCGATGTGGGCTTGCTTGGCATGCCCAATGCCGGAAAATCGACTTTCATCACGGCTATTTCTAATGCCCGCCCGCGTATCGCGGACTACCCGTTTACCACGCTGCACCCCAATCTTGGCGTGGTGCGTGTGGGTCCGGAGCAAAGCTTTGTGGTGGCCGATCTTCCCGGCCTGATCGAAGGCGCATCCGAAGGCGCGGGACTTGGGCATTTGTTTTTGCGCCATTTGCAGCGTACGCGTTTGCTGCTGCATATCGTCGATGTGGCACCATTTGACGAAGGCGTGGACACCGTGGCCCAGGCCAAAGCCATCGTCAACGAACTAAAGAAATACGACGAAGGACTCTATAAAAAGCCACGCTGGCTGGTCCTCAATAAGCTGGACATGGTCGATGGTGACCATCGCGCTGCGCTGGTCAAAGACTTTGTGAAGCGCTTCAAGTTCAAAGGCCCGGTGTTCGAGATTTCAGCCCTGACCCGCGAAGGCTGCGAGCCCCTGGTTAAAGCCATTTACAAACACGTGCAAGCGCAGCAGTTGTCCGAGCAGCCTTACATCGAGGAAGATCCGCGCTTCATTGTCGCAGCCCCTTCGGATGCCGAACCGGCGCCTTAAGTTTTTTAAGCGCCTTTTGCCCACCCATTGCCCGCCAGGCCGATACCGGTAAACCAAATGCCCAGTACCCGCACAACCCGCATTGTTCAGGATGCCAAGCGCATCGTGGTCAAGGTCGGCTCTAGCCTGGTGACCAATGAAGGCCGTGGGCTGGACGAGGCGGCCATCGGGCAATGGTGCCGCCAGTTGGCTGTATTGCGCGCCCAGGGTATCGAGGTGGTGATGGTATCCAGTGGTGCGATTGCCGAAGGCATGAAGCGCCTGGGCTGGAGTGCACGTCCGCAGGCGATCAACGAGTTGCAAGCGGCCGCCGCCGTGGGCCAAATGGGCCTGGCGCAAATGTACGAAACCAAGCTGCGCGAAAACGCCCTGGGCAGCGCCCAGGTGCTGCTTACCCACGCCGACCTGGCCGACCGCGAGCGCTACCTCAATGCCCGCTCCACCTTGCTCACCCTGCTCAAGCTGGGCGTGGTGCCGGTGATCAATGAAAACGACACGGTGGTGAACGACGAGATCAAGTTTGGCGACAACGACACCTTGGGCGCCTTGGTAGCCAACCTGATCGAAGCCGATGCCCTGGTGATACTGACCGACCAAAAAGGCCTGTTCAGCGCCGATCCGCGCAAAGACCCGCAGGCGCGTTTTATTGACGAAGCGCGGGCGGGTGATGTGGCCTTGGAAGACATGGCAGGCGGCACCGGCAGTAGTTTGGGGCGCGGCGGCATGATTACCAAAATTCTGGCGGCCAAGCGCGCAGCGGGTTCGGGCGCCTCCACCATCATCGCCTGGGGCCGTGAGCCCGATGCGCTGGTGCGTCTGGCGCAGGGCGAGGCTATAGGCACGGTCTTGGTCGCCCCGACCCAGAAAACTCAGGCGCGCAAACAATGGATGGCCGACCATTTGCAATTGCGTGGCGCGGTAGTGGTCGATGCCGGCGCGGCGCGCATGGTGCGCGGCCAAGGCAAAAGCCTGCTGCCCGTAGGCATGGTGCAGGTGGAGGGCGATTTTTCGCGGGGTGATGTGATTGCTGTGCGCAGTCCCGAGGGCCAGGACATTGCCCGCGGGTTGGCCAACTATTCCAGCGCGGAGGCCCGCTTGTTGTGCGGCAAACCGTCCGCCGACATCGAATCTCTGCTGGGCTACGCCGCCGAGCCCGAAATGCTGCACCGGGATAACTTGGTGTTGATGCGCTAAGTAGGGTTTGCTAACCAGCCGGTTTTTCTCTTCGCTTAGCTATCTTGGGCTTTAGGTTCTTGCTCTGGCAGGTTTTCTTGCGCAGGTAAAACTGCTTCCTCTAAGCGATTTCCTGCAGCAGTTCTTGGGTGCCCAGCCCGCGGCCGACCATCTTGGCGCGGCAAGTAGCGCGACAACTCGGTCAGTGCATCGTGGTAGACGCCACGCTTAAAGTCTACGACCGCGTCCAGCGGCACCCAATAGTCGTTCCAACGCCAGGCGTCAAATTCCGGATGGTCGGTAGCGCGCAGGTTCAGGTTCCAGTCAAACCCCGTGAGCTGGAGTAAAAACCAGATTTGCTTCTGGCCTTTGTAATGGCCGCGCGCATCGCGCCGGATATAGCGTTGTGGCACCTCATAGCGCAACCAGTCACGGGTACGGGCCACAATTGCAACATGCTCCGGTTGGAGTCCCACTTCTTCGTGCAATTCGCGGTACATGGCTTGCTCTGGGGTTTCGCCCCGGTCAATGCCGCCTTGCGGAAACTGCCACGAATGGGTTCGTATGCGTTTGCCCCAAAAAACCTGATTTTTCTGGTTGAGCAGGATGATGCCGACGTTGGGCCGAAACCCATCCCGGTCAAGCATAATCAAACCCCAAATTTTTTAAACTTGAGCCATTATGCACGGCACTTCGCCAGCTGCAAACAGGCCCGCGCCACCACGATCTACGAGACCCTGCATGAAAGCCTCCCAATTCCTGATTTCCACCCTGAAGGAGGCTCCGGCCGACGCCGAAGTGGCCAGCCACCAGCTGATGATGCGCGCCGGGATGATCAAAAAACTCGGTGCTGGTATCTATTCCTACATGCCCATGGGCCTGCGCGTGATCCGCAAAGTCGAGGCCATCGTGCGCGAGGAAATGAACCGCGCCGGGGCCGTGGAAGTCAGCATGCCGGTGGTGCAACCGGCAGAACTCTGGCAGGAAACCGGCCGCTTCGAAAAAATGGGCCCCGAGCTTTTGCGCATCAAAGACCGCCACGACCGTGACTACGTGGTCCAGCCCACCAGCGAAGAGGTGGTGACCGACATCGCCCGCCAGGAAATCAAAAGCTACAAGCAGCTGCCCAAAAACTTGTACCAAATCCAGACCAAGTTTCGCGACGAGCGCCGCCCCCGCTTTGGCCTGATGCGTGGCCGCGAGTTCACCATGAAAGACGCCTACAGCTTTGACCGCGACATCGAATCGGCCAAAGCCAGCTACCAAGTCATGGCGCAGGCCTACCGCAAAATTTTTGACCGCTTTGGCCTGCGCTACCGCGCGGTCGCCGCCGACAGCGGCGCCATCGGCGGCGACCTGAGCGAAGAGTTTCAGGTGATTGCCACCACCGGCGAAGACGCCATCGTGTATTCGCCCGGCAGCAACTACGCCGCCAATATGGAAAAAGCCGAAGCCCTAGCCCCCGCCGGGCCACGCCCGGCACCTGCCCAAGCTATGGCTAAAGTCGCCACGCCGGGCAAAAGCACCTGCGCGGACGTGGCCGAATACCTGCAGCTTCCTTTGGCGAGTACCCTGAAGTCTTTAGTCGTCGCCACCGACGAGCGCGACGACAAAGGCGAAGTCCTCAAGTCAGTGGTCTGGCTATTGCTGATCCGGGGCGACCGCAGCATGAACGAAGTCAAAGTGTCCAAAGTGCCGGGCCTGGTGGATTTCCGTTTTGCCACCTTAGCCGAGATCGACGCGCATTTCGGCTGCGAGCCCGGCTACCTGGGGCCGGTGGGCCTGAAAAAACCGCTGCGTATCGTGGCCGACCGCGAGGTGGCGCTGATGGCCGATTGGGTGTGCGGCGCTAACGAGCCGCATTTCCATATCGCCGGTGTGAACTGGGGCCGCGATCTGCCCGAGCCCGATATGGTGGCCGATATCCGCAACGTGGTGGAGGGCGACTTGGCGCCCGACGGTAGCGGCGCTTTGGCAATTGAGCGTGGTATTGAAATTGGCCATATTTTTTACTTGGGCACCAAATACTCCAAGGCCATGAATGCCACTTTTTTGGACGTCAACGGCAAACCGCAGTTCATGGAAATGGGCTGCTACGGCATCGGCATCACGCGCCTGCCTGCGGCAGCTATCGAGCAAAACCACGATGCGCGCGGCATCATCTGGCCTGATGCGCTGGCGCCCTTTACCGTGGTGATTTGCCCCATCAGCCCGGACCGCTTTGCCGAGGTTAAAGACGTTGCCGATGCCTTGTACGCCGAACTACTGGCCGCTGGTGTGGATGTGATTTTGGACGACCGGGGCGAGCGGCCCGGTGCCATGTTTGCGGATTGGGAACTGATTGGCGTGCCGCACCGCATTACGCTGGGGGATAGGGGCCTGAAAGAGGGCATGGTCGAATACCAGCACCGGCGCGACGCTGCGGCCACCTCGGTGCCGGTGGCCGAAGCGGCGGCGTGGGTGCGTAGCCGCCTGACGGTCTAAACGGGCTTGGCTTAAAGAGCCTTCCGCGTGCAGCCCAACTCGTCTTTCAACCGCCGCAAGGTGTTGGCGCAAGCCCTGCGCGCTTGGCCTACGGTTCTGGCATTACCCCTGCTGTTACCGCAGTCGGCGCAGGCCGGTCGCCAGGTGGAAGAGCCGCTCATCGATTCGGTGCGCTCGGCGCTGAGTTCGGCCATCCACCAAAGCGCGCCGCCCGTGCCCGAATTCGCGCAGGACGGCGCTCGCCAGCAGTACGAGCGCTGGTTATTTAGCATGGCCGAGCGCTTGCGCCGCCGCAAGGCCGACGCGCTGGAGCACAAAGAATTTTTACCCACCGTCTGGTACGAGAGCAAGCGCGCCGGGCTGGACGTGGCGCTGGTGTTGGCGCTGATACAGGTGGAAAGCAATTTCCGCAAATTTGCCATCAGCAGCGCTGGGGCGCGCGGCTATATGCAGGTGATGCCCTTCTGGACCCGCCTGATCGGCGACGGCGACCCCGCTACCTTGTTTCACATGCAAACCAATTTGCGCTTTGGCTGCGTCATCCTGCGCCACTATCTGGACACAGAAAACGGGGATTTATTTTTGGCCCTGGGCCGCTACAACGGCTCGCGCGGCCAACGGCCCTATCCAGATGCGGTGCTAGCGGCGCGCAGGGGCTGGGAGCTTTAGCTATTGCCCAAGGCTTGCAGTAGTTCGCCTGATTCGTACATCTCCATCATGATGTCCGAGCCGCCAATGAATTCACCCTTGATGTACAGCTGCGGGATGGTGGGCCAGTTGCTGTATTCCTTGATGCCCTGGCGGATTCCTTCATCTTCCAACACATTGACGGTGGTCAGCGCCTTGGTGTCCACGCCACTGGCCTTCAGAATCTGGATGGCCTTGCCTGAAAAACCGCACTGCGGGAAATTGGCATTGCCCTTCATAAACAGAACTACGTCGTTGCTCTTGACTAGGCTGTCGATGCGTTGCTGGGAGTCGCTCATGGGGAAAATCCTTTGTGGCAAAAGTTGCAAGTTGGGTCTGATTATTTCACCTTTATGCCCGGTGGGGCCTTGCTGGGTGCCGCAGCCGGGGCAGCGCGCAGGGTTTTTCCGATAATGGGGGCCACCTCAGCCCTTCAAAATACTTTTTACCCCATGAAAATTAGCCAAGACTGCGCCGTCACCCTCCATTACCAAGTTGCTACCCCGCAAGGAAAAGTCCTTGAGCAAAGCAAAGAGCCCATCGCCTACCTGCATGGCGGCTACGGCAATATCTTCCCCAAAGTGGAAGAAGCGCTGCTGGGTCAGGAGGCGGGTTACCGCGTCACCCTGGATTTGTCGGTGGCTGACGCCTTTGGCGAGCGCGACGAATCGCTGCTGCAAACCATCCCCAAAACCCAGTTCCCGCCTGGCGTCAAAGTCGGCGGCCAGCTGGAAGGCCGCGATGCCAATGGCCAGGCACGCGCCTTTACCGTCGTCAAAATCAAGGGCGACAAAGTCATCCTCGACGCCAACCATCCCCTGGCCGGCCAGGCGCTTCGTTTTAGCGCACACGTGTTGGACGTGCGCGCCGCGTCGGAAGAAGAGGTTGCGCACCGCCACGTGCATGGGGCGCATGGGCATCACCATTGATTGTGCAATTTTCTAATTTTTAGCATTTAATGGCCAAATAATATTAATTATTGGCTGATAAATCTACAAAATAGAAAAACAGAGCAAAATTCGCAATCTCCTGCGCGCTTGCTCGGGCTAACATAGCGCCTCGATTTCGCTCTCACACGGCTTTTTGTTATCCCAAGGAAACCATGCTCTCGCAACCCGCTACCAAGTACCGCGCTTTTCCCGCTATTGACCTGCCTGACCGCCAGTGGCCGGGCCGCACCATTACCCAGCCGCCGATTTGGATGAGCACCGATTTGCGCGATGGCAACCAGTCGCTATTCGAGCCCATGAACCTAGAGCGCAAGCTGCGCATGTTCCGCACGGTGTGCGAGGTGGGATTCAAAGAAATCGAGGTTGGCTTCCCCAGCGCCTCGCAGACCGATTTTGACTTTGTGCGCAAACTGGTTGACGACCAATTGGTGCCCGAAGACGTGACTATCGAGGTGCTGACCCAGGCGCGTGAGCACTTGATCCGCCGCACTTTCGAGTCGGTGGTGGGCGCGCGCCGTGTCATCATGCATGTCTATAACGCGACTGCGCCGCTGTTTCGCGATGTGGTCTTCAATATGAGCAAGGCCGAGGTGGTGCAATTGGCTGTGGAGTCGGTGACGCTCATCAAAGAGCTGGCCCTAGCGCATCCGCAAACTGAGTGGGTGCTGCAATACAGCCCGGAGTTGTTCACCTCTACCGAGCTAGAGTTCGCCAAAGAAGTGTGCGATGCGGTGACAGAAGTCTGGGGCGCTACGCCAAACAACAAAGTCATCCTCAATTTACCTGCGACGGTGGAGGTGTCCACGCCCAACATCTATGCCGACCAAATCGAATGGATGCATCGCAACGTGGCCCGCCGCGACAGCGTCCTCATCAGCTTGCACCCGCACAACGACCGCGGCACGGCGGTAGCCGCCGCCGAGCTGGGCCTGATGGCAGGAGCGGATCGCGTGGAAGGCTGCTTGTTTGGCAACGGCGAGCGCACCGGCAATGTGGACATCGTCACGCTGGCGCTCAACCTCTACACGCAAGGCGTGAACCCGGGCTTAGACTTTTCGGATATCAACGCTGTGGCCCGCACCGTGGAGCATTGCAACCAATTACCCATCCACCCGCGCCACCCCTATGTGGGCGATTTGGTGTTCACCGCCTTTAGCGGCTCGCACCAAGACGCCATCAAAAAAGGCTTCTCCGCGCTGGACAAAAACGGCCTGTGGAGCGTGCCTTATTTGCCCATAGACCCGGCCGATGTGGGCCGCACCTATGACTCCATCATCCGCGTCAACAGCCAGTCCGGCAAGGGCGGCGTGGCTTATTTGATGGAGGCCGAATACGGCATCGTGATGCCGCGCCGTTTGCAAGTAGAGTTTTCGGGCGAAGTGCAGGCTTACACCGACACGCACGGCGGCGAAATGAGCGCGCAAGATATTTGGAATTTGTTTGCCGAAACCTATGTTGCGCCTACCGTGCCTGTGGGCTATGTCGGCTACCAGCTGACCGATCACCCGCACGACGCCAGCGGCCAGGGCATACGCCTGACGGTGGACGTGGCAGGCGCGCGCCACAAGCTGCAAGGCTATGGCAACGGCCCCATCGACGCGGCTGTGCAGGCCTTGCAACGCATTGGTGTCGATGTCCAGGTACGCAGTTTTGAAGAACGCTCCACCAAGAGCAGTGCCCACGGCGGCGACGCCCAGGCCTGCGCGTTTATGGAACTAAGCTCGGACGCCACGGATGCGCCGGACCGCTTTGGTGTGGGGCTGGACCACAACATCCTGACCGCTTCCATTAAGGCGCTGGTCAGCGGCGTTAACCGACTAGGGCTGGTGCCCAAGGTGGCGGCTAAAGCGGCGAAGGATGCGGCTTTGGTTTGAAAATGTGCAATATCCGCTAAGGAACCTCTGCATAAGTCCAAACCCGTCATTGCGAGCGAAGCGAAGCAATCCATTTTTGCTTGCCAATCAGGCACTTACGGATCGCCGCATCGCTGCGCTCCTCGCGATGACGGCCTTTTGCAGACCGTCCCTAAGGGTCAAGCCACCGCCCGCCGCTGCAGCGTTCAATGCCCGCCAAATCCTGGCGCGACTGAACATCGACGAAGCCGTTTACCTGTAACAACTGCCGCACTGCAGCAGCCTGGTCGTATCCATGTTCTAGCAGCAGCCAGCCACCGGGCTTGAGGCAGGCGGGAGCTTGGGTAATGATGGCGCGCAAGTCCTTCATGCCGTCGGCACCGCTGGTCAGGGCTTGCACTGGTTCGTGACGCAAAGCGGCAAGGTGCGGGTCGGCGTTGGCGATATAAGGCGGGTTGGAGACGATGGCATCGAAAGTTTCTGTTGGGCCTTGCAACCAAGACCCTTGCGAAAACGCGATCTCCAAACCCAAGCGCTGCGCATTCGTTTGCGCCACGGCCAAGGCATCGTCGTTTAGATCACGCGCATGCATTTGCACATCAGGGCGTTGGTGCTTCAAGGCCAGGGCAATGGCACCGCTGCCCGTACCTAGGTCGATGACGCGGGCTGCGTGTGGCAGCAGCGCTAAGGCCCAGTCCACCAGGGTTTCGGTATCAGCCCGTGGGCAGAGTACGCGGGCATCGACTTGTAAATCCATGCCGTAAAACGATGTCGAGCCGGTGATGTAAGGCAGTGGTTCTCCCCCTAGGAGGCGCGCCAGTGCCTCTCGCCAGTGCTGTTGCTCGGCGCTAGTAAGTTTTGCGTCGCCATGCGCCAACAGCCAAGCCCTTTCTTGCGATTTACGCCCCATCACCTGCAGCAATAAAAGCTGCGCCTCCAGGCGCACCACACCTTGCGCTATGGCGCTGTGCAGGGCCTGCCCGACGGTGTGCGCAGCGTCCATGCGTGGCGCCTCAGACTTTACCCAACTCCAAATCCGCCATTTGCTGCGCGGCTTCAAAAGCTTGCAGGGCTTCGACCACGTCGCCTAAGTCGCCTTCCATGATGGTGAGCAGCTTGTACAGCGTCAGGTTGATGCGGTGGTCGGTCAGGCGGCCTTGGGGGAAGTTGTAGGTGCGGATGCGGTCGCTGCGGTCGCCGGTGCCGACCAGGCTTTTGCGCTCGGCGGCGTCTTTGGCGGCGCGCTCAGAACGGTCTTTTTCTTGAATGCGCGCGGTCAGCACGCGCAGTGCTTGCGCTTTGTTGCTGTGCTGGCTGCGGCCATCCTGGCATTCGGCGACGATGCCAGTGGGCAAGTGGGTAATGCGCACCGCCGAATCGGTTTTGTTGATGTGCTGACCACCGGCGCCGCTGGCACGGTAGGTGTCAATGCGCAAGTCTGCCGGGTTGATCTTGATGGCTTCGGCCTCGTCCGGCTCGGCCAGCACCGCCACGGTGCAGGCGCTGGTGTGGATGCGGCCCTGGGTTTCGGTGATCGGCACACGTTGCACGCGGTGGCCGCCAGATTCAAACTTTAGCGCGCCATAGACGTTATGGCCTTCCACGCGCAGCACCACTTCTTTGTAGCCGCCTAGCTCGCTGGCCGACTCGCTCATGATCTCGGTTTTCCAGCCCAGGCTGTCGCAGTAGCGGGTGTACATGCGCGCTAGGTCGCCGGCAAACAGCGTGGACTCGTCGCCGCCCGTCCCAGCGCGGATTTCCACGAAGGCGTTGCGCGCATCATCCGGGTCTTTGGGCAGTAGCATGCGCGTGAGTTCCGCTTCGAGTTGGGTGAGTTCGGCGCTGGCGCTGTCCAGTTCTTCCTGCGCCATGGCTGTCATGTCGGTATCGTTGCCTGCGCTGGCTAGCATCTCAGTGGCGGTCGACAAATCAGCCTCGCGCTCCTGGTAACGCGCCCAGCGGCTGGCCACTGCGCCTACCTCGGTGTGCTCACGCGAGAGCGCCAAAAACTGCGTCATGTCTTTCATGATGTCTTCGCGCGAAAGCAAAAATTCCAACTCGCCCAGGCGGTCGGTGTAGCGAGCAAGTTGTTGGCGTAAAAACGGTTTCATAGCGAAATACAAAAAGAGACTGAAAGAGGCCCGGTGTGGCGGGGAAGGGCCGGTGGGCCAGCCAGTGGGCGGCATGCAGCGCTGCGGCTGGCGCTGCGCCAACGCGTAGCGTCGCTAACGCTCTTTGCGTAAAAAGAAGTGCTCAATAGCGTGGCTAGCGCGCTCGCGGGCCACGGTGTCGGCGCCATGCAGTTCGGCGAAGGCACCGTGCAGCATTTTTTGCGTCAAACCTTTGGACAGGGCTTCGAGCACCGCCTCTACGTCCTCGCCCTTGGCCAGCGCTTTGCGCGCGCGTGCCAGTTCGTGGGCGCGCCAGGCGTCGGCTTGCGCATTGAGTTGCTGGATCAAGGGCACGGTATGGCGCTGGTCCAGCCAGTGCATAAAGCTTTGCACCCCGGCATCGACAATCGCCTCGGCCTGGGCCACGGCCGCCTGGCGGTTGGCCTGGCCGGTTTGCACCACGCCGGCCAGGTCGTCCACGGTATAGAGATACACATCGCCCAATTTTTTCACCTCGGGCTCGATGTCGCGTGGCACCGCCAGGTCGACCATGAACATGGGGCGGCGTTTTCGTTTTTTCAGGGCCCGCTCCACCGCTCCCAGGCCGATGATGGGCAGGGTGCTGGCGGTGCAGCTAATCACCGCATCAAACTCGGACAGCCGGTCGGGCAGGTCTGACAGGCGCATCACTTCGGCGCCAAAGCGCTCGGCCAGTTGCTCGCCGCGCTCTAGGGTACGGTTGGCGATGGTGATGGACTTGGGATTCTTGGCGGCGAAGTGCGTGCTGCACAGCTCAATCATCTCGCCCGCGCCCACAAACAAGACCTTGACCTGGCCCATGTCCTCGAACAACTGCCCGGCCAAGCGCACCGCTGCAGCTGCCATGCTGATGGAGTGGGCGCCGATTTCGGTGGAGCTGCGCACCTCTTTAGCCACCGCAAATGAGCGCTGAAACATTTGCGACAAAGTGCTACCCAGAGCCCCGGCGGACTCGGCCGCGCGCACCGCGTCTTTGAGCTGCCCCAGGATTTGCGGCTCGCCAAGCACCATCGAGTCCAGCCCGCTGGCCACCCGAAAGGCGTGGCGCGCGGCTTCCTGGTCGTTCAGGCTGTAGGTGTGCGAGCGCAGGGTGTGGGTGGAAACGCCGCCGGACTGGGCCAGCCAGTCCAAGGTGTGCTCCAGGTGCGTCTGGTCTCCGGCGCAGTAAATCTCGGTGCGGTTGCAGGTGGAGACAATGGCTGCTTCGGGGGCGCTGGGCATGGATTGGCGCAGACCCAAGAGGTGCGGCTCGATCTTGTCGATGGCAAAGGCAAACCTTCCGCGCAGGTCCAGCGGAGCGGTGTTGTGGTTGATGCCGAGAGCCCAGACTGCCATAAATACACGGGATTATAAAATTTGATGCTACTACGAAAGATTTGATGGGCCCGCTCGACTTTGCTATCCACCTGCTTAACTTTGTGGCACCCGCGGTGTTTGTCGGCTTTTTTCTCGCTTTGATGGCGCCGGTGGTCCTGGGTATCCGGGTCCAGCCGGGGTCTCGCCTGGGGCTGGGCATCCTCAATTCCCTGGTGGGCAGCTGCGCCTTGGCTGGCGGCCTCTGGTTTTTCGGCAACGACGGCAAGATGGGCAGTTACGCAGCCATGCTGCTGGCCTGCGCGATCAGCCAACTTGCGTTCATGCGGTCGGCGGGCGCATGAGTATTCGACCCGACTCCCTGGCTGCTGTCACTGCGGCGGGTGCGCACCACCTGCCCGCGCTGCAATCTCTAATCTTTGACCACGGCGCCAATATTTGGAACTACCTGCCAGAAGATGGCATTCGGGAGCATTTGGACGACATAGGCCAAGGCCACGCCTATGGGGTGCTGGTGCTGGAGCAAGGTCAATTGATAGCCGCCGTGACTTTTGGCCTTAGCACCGACTTTGACCACTACCTGCCCCCGCAAGCGCGTGGTACGCCGCAGGGCTATGTCAGTGAAGCTGTGGTGCGGCGCGATAGGGTGGGCCAAGGTTTGGGCACACGCTTGCTGCGCGAAGCCTTGGCCGAACTGGGCAAACTCGGTGCCGAGGTGGTGTTTATCGACCGCCATGAGGAAAACCTGGCCTCGGCGGGCATGATGCGCGCTGCGGGTTTTGTGGAAATTGAGACTTACGCCGACCCCCGGCGCCGCCCGCACGGCTCGGGGCGGACCACCGTATGTTGGAAAGTGCTAAATCCCGCTACTTTGTCAGCGCCTTGACCATAGGCGGGGCGCCAGCGCTGCACCATCCCCGCTGCTAGGCAGATGGTGGAAAGTGGTCCACCCGGTCGGTGATGATGCCGTCGGTGCCCCAAGTCTGTAATTGCGCTGCCGCGGCATCGTCATTGACGGTGTAGCTCAGCAAGCGAAAACCTGCGGCTTTTGCCAGAGCGACGCAATACTTGTTCCAAAGCGCATGGTTACAAACAATCGCTTGGCATTGGAGTCGGCTCGCGTGGTCCAGCCACTGCGCCCAGCTTTGGTCTTCCAGCGCATGGATGAGTAAGCCGCGCGGAAGCTCCGGCTGACTCGCCATGGCGCCTTCGAGCGCGGCGATCTCAAACGATGTCAGCAGGGGCGGCACCGCTACGCCCTTCCACAGCCGCGCCGCATGTTGCGCGACCACTTCGCCCGTTTGGCGTTCGGTGCCGGTAGTCGGTTTGATCTCGATATTGAGGAAGTAGCCATTGCGGATGCAAAAGCGGGCGATTTGCGCCAGCGTGGGCAGGGGCTCGCCGGCGTAGGTGCTGCTATGCCAGCCGCCTGCGTCGTATTGCGCCAAGGTGTGCCAGGGGTAGTCGCCCGCCACTGCGCTGGCTTGTGGGTCCGGGCTTCGCCAAGGGGTTATAGGGTGTGCGGTGCGGGTCAAGGTATCGTCGTGCAGCAAAAAAGGCATGCCGTCGCGGCTAAGTTTGACGTCGCATTCAAACATGCGGTAACCATAACTGGCTCCCAGCCGGAAAGCGGCCAGGGTGTTTTCTGGTGCTAGGGTACCCGCGCCTCTGTGCGCTATCCAGCGCGGGTAGGGCCAAGCGGAGAAATAGTGTGCGGCTGCCATTTGTCGAACTTTATCTGACTCAGCGTCAAAAAACCGTTGAATCAAGTTGCGCAGGAAATGATAAGTCGCCATGCGACTGGTTGCTGAACGATTTCAGATGCGTGTATTGAAAATTTATCACAACGAGTCCCCTTTTAGTCCATATCGCTAGGAAACGAAGTAATCTTAGGTGCTGGACTATCAATTACGGAGTGCATACAAGCCTAGCATAGGCGTTCACAGAGTAAATTTCCATTCATGCATTAGAAAAGTACTAGAAAAGTCTTTACATGTTCGGCCAAAATTAGAGCCGAAGAACATAAAAAAAGAACTATGCTTGCATTTTAAATTTCATGTAAAGTGATCTCGCCATCATTGACTATATGAAAGAGTCTGACATCTCCAATGTTACCCGTAACATCAGCGAGAAAATATTTCCAAAAATTATCTGAAGCATGGGCTATTAAAAGATAATCATAATCTATTATTTTAGCATTGAATTCTTGCAAAGATAAATGGCAAGACCAGGGATCATTTGGATCTTTTCCAGCATTAGATGGTTTTATCGAGCTGCAATTTGTGTTGGTCTTTCTGGGATTCATGAAATAATTAAAAATGACGCTATGGTCATCTGTGCCATCTGTCCAAATGAAATATACGCTGGAATTAGTAGGTATTTTCTTTAATGTGAAATCTGCTATTCTCTTTATCTCCCCCGCTGTATATTCCGAGTCTAGATTAAATATCGTTTTGTAACTATCTAATGTTAATCTCCCAAGATTCGGGAAGATAAATAAAAATACAATAAATAAAATAAACTTCGGGTTTTCAATTTTTTTGTGTGTAGTGATTGTGAAAATTAAGGAACTCCCGAAAAATATCAACATACCCAGCAAAAAAGTTATTGTATATCTATCAATTGACGCAAGTCTTACACCTTCCCATGCAGAAAATGAAAATAGATACAATAGTAGCAGTGTAAGCATATATACTGAAAATGCTATGTAGACTCCAATGTACGGGATACTTTGAACTGAGGTAAAAAGCATTTTCTTTTCTTTGAAAATGGCAGCCAGAGTAATTAATGTTAATAAAAACCAATAAGTTGAAAGGTGATGTTGGAAAAATATATAATTTATAAAATTTTTAATAGTTTCGCTGTGGTGTGAGTTTAAAACTTGGGGATCAAAGGCGGAAAATATATTTGTGATAGAAATATTGACCTGGAAAGTCTTGTTAATAGAGTTGCTTTCCAAATATAGCTCCCAACTTTTCGTAATTAAAATTATGGACAGTGATAGTCCAGAGATTATGAGGAGTTTATTTTTCAAGAATTTATTTGGGGGTAGTAAATAATCCGTTGTAATTAATATAATTGCGAATAAAGAAAATAAAATCCCTATTTGCTTGGTTTGCGTCATGAAAATGATGAGTGGGAAAGTCAATAAAAATCTATATGTTTTGCTTTTTTGTTGGGAATTGAAATACGAGCTTAAGGATGCTCCAAAGCTAACTCCTAATATCAGATCCACCTGCAAGGTATGTAGCCCTTGCCCCAATATCCATATTAGTGATAAAATTGACAAGACACTCAGCACTAATATTGTTTTAAATTTTTCTCCATGTGCTGCCTTCAAAGGAGTTAGAATTGTTGAGGTCAAGATTAATATAAATAATCCATTTGAGAATATTGCTACGTTTTCCTTGAATCCGGTAAAGTGGGTAAAGTAGTAGTGAAATAATGCGACATTTGACGGGTAATCTTTAGCGGTGATTTTATCGGTCCCATTTATTAGCCTGTCATTGACGGTAATAATTCGTGATTTTGTTGCCCAATGACTGTAATCGTCCACTGTTGGGAAAATACTATAGCCCTTTGTTTGGCAGGCTAAATAAAGGATCGTAACCATTAATATAAGGTATCCTTCTGCCGGGCTTAAAATTAACTTCTTATTTTTTTCTTTCAATGTAAATAAGATAATAATAATTCCAGCGATTCTTAAAGCTTCTGTTGTGTATTTTAATATATTTATTGCTGCTGCGATATATAGAATAAATGTTAATAATATACACGTTGTCAAAAGCGATGATGGGGCGTCGGGATAATACCGTTTGCATAATTGCATTAACCCAATCAGTGATAGGATGGAAAGTGATATTTGCAAATGATCCATTTGAGTTATATCGATTAAATTAACATGCGGAAAGATGTTTATCGTGTATGGTGGCTGTATTATTAGTGTGATAATTTAAATTCGCAATTAAACTATGAATTTTGTATATTTAGGTGTGCAAATTTTTTTTATAATGCATGGACTTTTTATACGCAATTGCATTCAATGGCCCATCATAGGAAAAAATCTACATTAGGCTAATGTGCGTCTTATTTGGCGCTGGCGGGTGGCTCCCTAGACAGACTAAAAGCCTTAAAAGACGAATTTTTCACTAAAGCGCGTTTATATGAAAATTTCAAAGACTAAGTGTAGCAAACTCCTTTCTGAGCCCTAAGAGGATACAGTTTGCCTGTACGTACTGGACATTTGCCGGGAGGTGGGTGTCAGCAGCGCCGTTTTTTTACACGCGATCCTTCAAGTTTGGTGTTGCCAATCTCAGCTAGCCGCCTGGATATCGAATTTTGCAAACATGCTATAACCACTGCCGGATGATTACCACAACTGTGCCGAAACATGATGCTACTTGTAACTGCGCCATGTGAAGAATTTGAATTTGACTGCGAACGGATCTAATCAATCCGAAGAGCACTGTACCTTAACCTTTGCATCAAACCCAGGAGGCTCGGGATGCGAGATAAACCGGGGGTCGTGACCGTCCACCAACAAACAGCCAAGTCTGGCCGATGGGCTCTGTTATCGATAGTCTGGAACAAGGGTGCAGCTTCAGATTACCCCACTGCATAGAGTACTTCGAATGCAGGACAGGGGGTATGGAAGTGGATCCCGCGCTGCCAATCGACCTTGTGATCGGGGTCGTGGATGTGGATCACGTCCCGCCCTATCCCTACCTTTTTTATTCGATGATACCTTGGACCAGAAAACATTAGCGATACGACTCAGCACAGAGCAAGGGCTTCTGGGTTGAATACTCTAAGGCAGGTAAACTCAGCCAAAACGCCGATGTGGCACGTTCCAACCAAACAGTTCGCCACGGACATGCATCACAGTATTATGAGTAAGAGTGGCACGGGGCAGGATCGAACCATCCAGCGGATACAGTCCGACGACCACACGCGCTCGGATACAGGCAGGGGCGGTTTCAAGGCTCTTTAGGGGATGCTTACCGCTCCACAAATCGTTAGATTTTTGTGCAGGTGTAAATTGCAGGAGTCGAAATTGAACGTAATTTCTAATATCGGTTATATCATTTAAATAAGTGTTGCGGTAGCGCCTCGAATTGTGATATTATAAAAATGTTTTTTTACATGCAATTTTAAGTATACTGCCTGAAATATTTTCCTAATTGAAAAGAGGTCTTTTATTAAGTTCTTATGTAAATTATGTGTATTGTAGACCATTGAAATTGACACATAGGTTTTCATGTGGTATTCGAGTCCGAATTTAAGCAGGATCATTCGAAAAAATAGAGATTTTTACCCAGGCGCAAGCATGGGTGATAAAATATTAGGCAAGAAGGATTTAATTAGTTGAACGGAAGGGTAAGGTGTTGAATAAAATTGCTGTAATAATACCTTGTTTCAAGGTTACTAAACATGTGCTTGATGTAATTGCAGGTATAGGCGATGAAGTTAGCTATATATTCTGCATTGATGATGGATGTCCCGATCAATCTGGATTATTAATTCAGTCTGAGTGTCGTGACTCAAGAGTTCAAGTTCTATTTAATGTCAAAAATATGGGGGTCGGAGGTGCCGTAATTACTGGTTATCGCGCGGCTTTAAGGCTCAACGTTGAAATATTTATTAAGTTGGATGGTGACGGTCAAATGGATCCGACTTTAATTCCGTTGTTGTCTGAACCAATTCTGTGCGGTAATGCAGATTATGCTAAGGGCAATAGATTTTTTAACCCTGAGGATGTTCAGACTATGCCGGCCATCCGTATTTTTGGAAATGCTGTACTGTCATTTTTTACAAAAATATCAACCGGGTATTGGAATGTATTTGATCCCACCAACGGGTTTACGGCAATACACAGGTCGGTGCTTCAAATCCTGCCGTTAAATAAAATTGATAATAGATATTTTTTCGAATCAGACATGCTGTTTCGTCTTTCAACAATACGTGCAGTTGTGATGGACGTTCCGATGACCGCTAAATACGACTGCGAAAAAAGCAACTTGATCGTAAAAAAAATTATTTTTCCATTTCTTATTGGCCACGGAAGAAACCTGATGAAGCGTATTTTTTACCAATACTTTTTACGTGACTTTAATATTGCATCGGTAGAACTGGTGCTTGGGATATTGATGGTTGTATTTTCTTTGGTATTTGGCCTCTATCAATGGATGCTTAGCGCTACTACCGGTATCGTAGCTACTCCCGGAGCAGTAATGATTGCCGCGTTGCCTGCGTTGGCGGGAATGCAGCTGTTATTGAGCTTTTTAAATTTTGATTTTCAGAATATTCCAAGTGTTCCTTTGTCTTCTCAAAAGCGGCTCACAAAATGAAAGTAATTGAGCCTTTAATCGACTCCTATCCCCGTACACCTATTCCACTTTCAAAAGAATGGTTGGATTTGTACGAGGAAACTTACTTAAAAAGTAGGGAGGGCCAGACATGGCTCTATAAGCTCACGCAAATGTTGGAAGCATGGATGCATAGAAAAGTAGCATCAAATGTCAGGACAGAGCGACTACTAGAAATTGGCGCTGGAACCTTAAACCATCTGAAATATGAAAATAATGTTGTGCGTTACGAAGCCATTGAGCCGTTTACTGCTTTATGGAACGATCAACTCAACCGCGGCGCATTATCTGAAATTTATCGGGATATAGCTGATGTCCCCCTTGAAGACATATACGACAGAATAATATCAATAGCAGTATTGGAGCATATTCAAAATCTTCCATTTGTAATTGCTAGAAGCGGTTTACTCCTGAAGTCCGGAGGCCAATTTAATGCCGCTATTCCAAGTGAGGGTGGATTTTTTTGGGGTTTATCTTGGAGATTTACGGTCGGGATATCTACTCGTATTGAAAAAGGTCTTTGCTATGGTGATTTGATGCGTCATGAGCACATAAGTCGAGCTAGCGAGATAATTTCTTTAATTGAGTATTTTTATGATGATTGTGAAATCCAAAGATTTCCTTTTAACCATTCGCATCTTAGCCTGTACACTTACATTCATGCTATAAAACCAAACCTGAAGCGATGCCGACAACATGCATTTTAACCGAGGTTTAAATAGTATATATGTTAGATATCTTCTCTCGCCCCAAATTTTAAAATATTTTTTGGCGGGGCTTAGCTCTACAATCGTCTATATTGCGACATCATTGGCGGCCTTTTATATTTTTAGTCTCAACGTGACGCAATCACATTCATTGGGTTATATATTGTCTGTTTGCCCGCACTTTATATTTAATTATTATTATACTTTTCAAGACAAAGATCTTTTGCTTGGTCGAACATTGTTGAGGTATTTTGCCATTTTGATATTTGGTTATAATTTTATGTATTGGATTATCTATTGCGTAACTTATATTTTCTCTTATTCGCTTGCAACAGCGTCGATCGTGGCAATAATCCTTAATGCCTTTACTGGTTATTATTTGTCTAAGGTGTGGGCCTTTCGCTCGCAATGAGTAATCCTCCGTAAAGTTGGCCGATGACGCTAGTTTTTAGCCAAATATTTGACCTAGTTCAGATAACTAAGGGTGGTTTTTCCGAGTAAAACAGCCCAACTCTATAGAATCGGCTACAGAGATCCTTGTTAATCTCGGTGGCCCGACGTGTCTAGGAGACATTAATGCGGCGCGCACCAAACCGTGGAAATCGATCATTTAGGTCTCTCATCGCCTCAATCACCGGCGCGTCCTCGACGGGCGTTCGTAGTTCGTAATGCAGCCCGGAGCGCGCCCTCATAGCGCACAAGCCTGCCGCTGGCTCAATCCGCGCTGCACTGCGTAGCGAACCTGTTCCAGCTGAGCCTGTGCGGTGACGACTTTTTTGCGTTGATCTCCTACATGAACTCGATTTCCAGGTCACGGTCAACCGGCATTTTCTTGAGCCGGACACTCTCTGCCTCCAGCGTCTTGAGGCGTTTGACCTGGTCGGTATCAAGTTGGCCGAACTTCGTGCGCTAGGTGTAGATCGTCGTGTCACTCAAGCCATGTCGCTTGGCAACCACCGCCACAGTGTCCTGATCCGTCTCCCGCAGTATCCGAACAATCTGTTCGTTACTGAATTGTCCCTGCTTCATTCCCTTCTATCCATGCAGATAAGACCATTCTTTCAAGCTTCAATTGGTTCGAAATTCCCCGTCCAGGTCATGGTGACGCACAATGTGCTTCACTGCGGTAATATGGAAAATCACTTTCGGCCCGTACCCTTTCCAAGGCGTAGGCCAAGCCACCCCCATTCCTGATGAACGCCCCCACTTCCTTGTCGTATCTGCTGCCCGCAGCGGCTCCGCCGCGCGCCGAGCGCATCCGCGAGATTCCGTATAACTACACATCCTTTTCCGACCGCGAAATTGTCATCCGCCTGCTGGGCGCTGCGGCCTGGGACACTTTGTTGCTGCTGCGCGAGGAGCGCAACACCGGGCGCTCGGCGCGCATGTTGTACGAGGTGCTGGGTGATATCTGGGTAGTGCAGCGCAACCCCTATTTGCAGGACGATTTGCTCGATAACCCCAAACGCCGCCGCATGTTGGTCGATGCGCTGCGCCACCGCTTGGGCGAAGTTCACAAGCGACGGGCGCCACAGGGCGCCGGCGGGCGCGACGCCTTGGTCGGCACCTTGCTGGACGCGGCCCAGGCGGCGGTAGACGCCTTTGACGCCGCTTTTGTGGAAGTGGCCGCTTTGCGCCGCAAGACGCAGCGGGTGCTGGGGCGCTTGACCGCGCGGGACAACATCAAGTTTGACGGCCTGAGCCGGGTGTCGCATGTCACCGACGCTACCGACTGGCGCGTGGAATACCCCTTTGTGGTGCTCACGCCCGACAGTGAAGAGGAAATGGCGCGCTTGGTCAAAGGCTGTATCGACCTAGAACTGACCATCATTCCCCGCGGCGGCGGCACCGGCTACACCGGCGGCGCGGTGCCGCTGACCTGGAAGAGCGTGGTCATCAACACCGAAAAGCTCGAAACCCTGGGCCCGGTGCAAATGCGTACCTTGCCCGGTATGGATAGCGAAGTGGCCACCATCTGGACAGAGGCTGGCGTAGTCACGCAGCGCGTAGCCGATGCGGCCGAGCGCGCAGGTTTTGTGTTTGCCGTGGACCCAACGTCTGCCGAGGCCTCCTGCATAGGCGGCAATATCGCCATGAACGCAGGGGGTAAAAAAGCCGTGCTCTGGGGCACTGCCTTGGACAACCTGGCGAGCTGGCGCATGGTGACGCCGGATGCGCAATGGCTAGAGGTCACGCGCCTCCATCACAACATGGGCAAGATCCATGACGCAGCGCAGGCGGTGTTTGAACTGCAGTATTTCAAGGCCGATGGCACAAGCTTGTTGCGCAGCGAAACCCTGACGATTCCCGGCCCGGCCTTTCGCAAAGCCGGTCTGGGCAAAGACGTCACCGACAAATTTTTAAGCGGCTTGCCCGGCATCCAAAAGGAAGGCTGTGACGGTCTCATTACCAGCGCCTGCTGGGTGCTACACCGCATGCCGGCGCATACGCGCACCGTGTGTCTGGAGTTTTTTGGCAATGCGCGGGACGCGGTGCCCAGCATCGTGGACATCAAAGACTTTATGTTCGCCGAGCAAAAACGCAGCGGCGTGCTGCTGGCCGGTCTAGAGCATATGGACGACCGCTACCTCAAGGCCGTAGGCTACGCCACCAAGAGCAAGCGCGCCGCCGAGTTAGGCGGCAGCTCAGGCCTGCCCAAGATGGTACTGGTGGGCGATATTGCCGGGGACGACCCGGACGCCGTGGCGCGCGCTACTTCTGAAGTCGTGCGCCTGGCCAACGCGCGCAGCGGCGAAGGCTTTGTCGCGATCAGCCCCGAGGCGCGACGCAAATTTTGGCTAGACCGCAAACGGACTGCCGCTATCAGCCGCCACACCAATGCCTTCAAAATCAACGAAGACGTGGTGATTCCGCTAGAGCGCATGGGCGAGTACACCGACGGCATTGAGCGCATCAACATCGAACTGTCTTTGCGTAACAAGCTCGCCTTGTGCGACGCGCTGTCCGAATTTTTTGCGCGTAGCGATTTGCCTTTAGGCAATAGCGACGACGCCAACGGCATCTCGTCCGCCGAGCTGCTGGAAGACCGGGTGGCGCAAGCGCAGGACTTGATCGCCAACGTACGCGCTCAATGGCAGGGCTGGCTGGATGACGTGGGCGCGCTCTTCCCGCAATTGCAAGACCACCGCTTTCGTGCCAGTTGGAAAACGCAATTACAGGCGCCGCTGAACAGCCTATTTACCGGCTCGGCGTTTGCGGCCATCCTCAAGGAATGCGCGGCTATACACAAACGCGTGCTAAAGGGCCGCGTCTGGGTGGCGCTGCATATGCATGCGGGCGATGGCAATGTGCACACCAATATCCCGGTCAACAGCGATGATTACGCCATGCTGCAAGCAGCCCACCAGGCGGTCAAGCGCATCATGGCGCTGGCGCGTTCTTTGGATGGCGTGATTTCCGGTGAACACGGCATTGGCATTACCAAGCTGGAGTTTTTGACGGACGCCGAGTTACAACCGTTTGCGGACTACAAAGCGCGCATAGACCCCGAAGGGCGCTTTAACAAAGGCAAGCTACTTCGCCAGGGCTTGAATGGTGTGCAAAGCCACGTGGCGGACTTAAGCCATGCCTACACGCCCTCGTTTGGTTTGATGGGCCATGAATCGCTCATCATGCAGCAAAGCGATATCGGCGCGATTGCCGATTCGATCAAAGACTGCTTGCGCTGCGGCAAATGCAAACCGGTGTGCGCTACCCATGTGCCGCGCGCCAACTTACTCTACAGCCCGCGCAACAAAATTTTGGCGACCTCGCTGTTGGTCGAGGCGTTTTTGTACGAAGAGCAAACCCGCCGTGGCGTGTCCATCAAACACTGGCAAGAATTTGAAGACGTGGCCGACCACTGCACCGTATGCCACCAGTGCGAAAGCCCTTGCCCCGTCAAAATTGATTTTGGCGACGTGACCATGCAGATGCGCAATTTGCTGCGCAAGATGGGGCAAAAGAGTTTCAGACCGGGCAATGCGCTGGCCATGCTGTTTCTTAACGCCACCAATCCGCAAACCATCAAGTTCATGCGCAGCATGATGGTAGGCGTGGGCTTTAAAGCGCAGCGCCTGGCCAACGATGTGCTGCGCGTGCTGGCCAAGCGCCAAACCGCGAAGCCGCCTTCCACCGTGGGCGTCGCGCCCATCAAAGAGCAAGTAATTCACTTCATCAATAAAAAAATGCCCGGCGGTTTGCCTAAGCGCACTGCGCGCGCTTTGCTGGACATTGAAGACGCCGACTACGTGCCCATCATCCGCGACCCGCAGGCCACCACCGCCGAGACCGAAGCGGTGTTTTACTTCCCCGGTTGCGGGTCCGAGCGCTTATTCAGCCAAGTGGGCTTGGCCACGCAAGCCATGCTGTGGCACGCGGGCGTGCAAACCGTGTTGCCGCCGGGCTATTTGTGCTGCGGCTACCCGCAGCGCGGCAGCGGGCAGGCGGATAAGGCGGAAAAAATCATCACTGACAACCGGGTGCTGTTTCACCGCGTTGCCAACACCCTGAACTACCTGGACATCAAAACCGTGGTGGTCAGTTGTGGCACCTGCTACGACCAGTTGCAAGGCTACGAGTTTGACAAGATATTCCCCGGCTGCCGCATCATCGACATCCACGAATATTTGCTTGAAAAAGGCATTACCTTAGGCTCCGCGATAGTAGCCGATGGCTCGGCCTCCGCTGCGTCCGGCTATCTTTACCACGACCCTTGCCACAGCCCCATGAAGCTCCAGGACCCAATGAAAACCGTCAAGGCCTTGGTGGGCGATACCGTGCTCAAAAGCGAACGCTGCTGCGGCGAGTCCGGCACCCTGGGCGTGACCCGGCCCGACATTTCCACGCAAATCCGCTTTCGCAAAGAAGAGCAGTTACGCCAAGGCGCGGATGAACTGGCGGCGCTCAAAGCCGAACAAGGCTTGGCCGCAGGCGGGCCGACCAAAATCCTCACCAGTTGCCCCAGTTGCCTACAAGGCCTGAGCCGCTATGGCAATGACCTGAACAACGGTTTGCTGGAGGCGGACTACATCGTGGTTGAGATGGCGCGCCTCATCCTGGGCGAGCAATGGCTGCCCGCCTATGTGCAAAAGGCCAATGCCGGGGGCATTGAACGGGTGCTGGTGTAGGCAGTTACAGTCGTGGATACGCCGGGCTTATTCCGGACCTGACAACCCACCACCCGAATCAACACGCTATGGCCGGCCTGAGCAAACATTCCCCTACCCCCCAAGACCTGACGGTACACAGCCAGTCGCGCGTATTGCAAATCAGTTTTTCGGACGGCGCCGACTTTCGCATTCCGTTTGAATTGATGCGGATTTACTCGCCATCGGCCGAAGTGCAGGGCCATGGACCGGGGCAGGAAGTGCTGCAAACCGGCAAGCGTTTGGTGGAGTTGGAAGCGCTCGATCCGGTAGGTAACTATGCGGTGCAACCGCGTTTTTCAGATGGCCACGACACCGGCATTTTTTCTTGGGACTATTTGTATTTTCTGGGCGCTGAGCAAGAGCGCCTCTGGCGCGATTACGAAAAACGCTTAACCGAGGCAGGTCGTGAGCGCGATGCGCCCATGCCGATAGCCGCTGGCCATGGCTGCGCCAGCCACTGAACAGGGAAGCACTATGAGCACCACGCATTTCGGATTTCAATCGGTGGACGAGGCAGAAAAAGCGCGTCGGGTGCGCGGTGTTTTTGATTCAGTGGCCTCCAAATACGACGTCATGAACGACTTGATGTCCGCCGGCCTGCACCGCGCCTGGAAAGCCTACACCGTGCTGGTGGCCAACTTGCAAGACGGCAACAAAGCCCTGGACATCGCGGGCGGCACCGGCGACCTGGCGCTGGCCTTTGCTGGCAAAGTCGGCAAGCGCGGCGAGGTGGTGCATACCGACATCAACCACGCCATGCTCAGCACCGGTCGCAACCGCCTGCTTGATGCAGGGGTCGTACTGCCTACCGTGGTCTGCGACGCCGAGCATCTGCCCTTTGCCGACGGCTATTTCGATTTGGTCAGCGTCGCCTTTGGTCTGCGCAATATGACGCACAAAGACCTCGCGCTGGCTGAGATGTGCCGCGTGCTGCGCCCTGGCGGCAAGTTGCTGGTGCTGGAGTTCTCCAAGATAGCCCCGCCCCTGGAAAAGGCCTATGACTGGTATTCGTTTAAGGTTTTGCCCGTCTTAGGTAAGCTTGTGGCCGGTGATGACGCTAGCTACCGCTACCTGGCCGAGTCCATCCGCATGCATCCGGGCCAGGACGAACTCAAGGCCATGATGCACACCGGTGGTTTCGGCCATGTGGACTACCACAACCTGACTGGTGGCATAGCGGCGTTGCATGTGGGTATCAAGTGCTGACGAAGTGCTAACCTGTTTGCTGCGCTTGCAAAGCGCGTTGCGGGCCGCACCTAGCAGCCTTGATGTGCGGTATTTTCTTGTTTTGAAGGATTCGATATGAAATGGTTGACTGCTTTGATAGCGGCTTTTGTTTTATTGTTCAGCTTGCAGGCCGAGGCCGGGCGCCTGGCCGGCGGCAAATCGATGGGGCGCCAATCAAGTAACGTGACCCAGCGCGACAATGCCCCCAACGCACCAGCGCAGGGTGTGGGCAACGCCGCTGCCAAACCGGGCGCTGCCGCACCCAGCCGCCCTTGGGGGGCGATGCTCGGCGGTCTGGCAGCAGGTCTAGGACTGGCTTGGCTGGCGCATTCCATGGGCCTTGGCGAAGGCATGGGCCAGATGCTGCTCATCGTCGGAGCACTGGTGTTGGCCTTCATGGTATTTCGGTTTTTGATGCGGAACCGCCGCCCGCAGGGCGATGGACTTGCCTATGCTGGTGACTCGATGAACACCCAGCAGCGCACGGCTTACCGGCCCGAGAACGTAGGCAATGACGCCTCGGCCCGTCCCTGGGAGCGCGAGCCCCAAGGCACGCAATTCCAAGCAAGTGCACCTGCGGGTGGCTCGATGATCGGCTCAGCGCTGGCAGGCTCGCAGGCCTGGGGCGTGCCCGCTGGCTTTGACACCGAAGGCTTTATAAGCGCGGCCAAGGCTAATTTCATCACTTTGCAATCAGCGTGGGACAAGGCCGACATCAGTAGCCTGCGCGCCATGATGACCGATAGCATGCTGACCGAAATCCGCACCCAGCTCTCCGAACGCGAGGCGCATACGGGTGCCAAGCCCAACCAGACCGAAGTGCTGTCCATCGACGCGCATTTGTTGGGCATCGAAGAGCTCGCCGATGAGTACATGGCCAGCGTAGAGTTCACCGGCATGATCCGAGAAGAGCCGGGCGCCAGCCCCAGCCCTTTCCGCGAGGTTTGGAACATGACCAAACCCAAGTCCGGCGGTGGCTGGCTGGTGGCCGGGGTGCAGGCTTTGCAATAAGTAAGCCCTGCGATGCCTCGCAAAGGGCGTCGCCACAGCTACATCGGGAATAATCGGGGACTATGGCAACACAGTCCCCTTTTTCTTTTGCGCAAAACTTTTTTGCCAACGGCCCCTCCGCTTTGACGCCGCCCGACTGGGCGATTGACGAACTACAAAGGCGCGTGGTCTTGCTGCTCAACCATGTGCTGATGCAAGAGCCCCAGGCCATGGCGCGCCTGGCGCAGCAGCAAGGGCGCGTGCTCAAAGTGCAGTGGCAGCAATGGCATTTGCAGCTGCGCATCAGTCCGGCAGGCCTATTCGAACATGTGCCGCTAGGTGCGGACGGCGGCGCGGTGGATTTGCAGCTGACCTTGACAGCGACCCATCCCTGGCAGGTCTTGCAGCCTTTGCTCGATGGCGGCAAACCCGATGTGCAGGTGCAAGGCGATGTGCAACTGGCCGCCGACATCAATTGGCTCATTGACCATGTGCGCTGGGACATAGAGGCCGATTTGGCGCGCATTCTGGGTGATGTGGCAGCCCATATGCTGGTCGATGGTATGCAGAGCATGGTGCGTGCCTTGCGCCAGTTTGCAGGCAGCGTACGGCGCCCTGGCGCATCCACGGCTGAAAGCGCTGCATGACGCGCATCACGCGGGGCTTGTTCATCGCCTATGTGGTCTTGCGCTTTGGGCTGGATGCTATTTTGTTTGAGAGCATGGGCGCCAAGCGTTGGGCGCGTTGGTTGGCCAGAGGACTGCGTTTTGGGCGCCGTTTTCAGGCATCGCGTGGCGCGCGCCTGCGGATGGCCTTGGAGCATTTAGGTCCCATTTTTGTCAAGCTAGGCCAAGTCATTTCCACCCGTCGCGACCTATTGCCTGTCGATATCGCCGACGAGTTAGCCAAGCTGCAAGACCGCGTGCCGCCTTTTGATTCGGATATCGCGGTGGCGGCCATTGAGAAGTCGCTGGGCAAACCGATTGCCGAACTTTTTGTTTCCTTCGAGCGTAAGCCCGTGGCCAGCGCATCGATTGCGCAAGTGCATTTTGGTGTCATGCGCACGCGTGAGGGTGGCGAACGCGAGGTGGCTATCAAGGTTTTACGCCCGGGCATGTTGGCGGCGATGGACCAAGACATTGCGCTTATGCGCTGGATGGCCAATTTCATCGAGCGCTGGTCCGAAGACGGACGGCGTCTCAAGCCGCGCGAAGTGGTTGCCGAGTTTGATAAATACCTGCACGACGAGTTGGACCTGATACGTGAGGCTTCCAGCGCCGCCCAGCTGCGTCGCAATATGCAAGGCCTGGGGCTGGTGTTGATTCCTGAGATGTACTGGGACTTGTGTACCACCGATGTGCTGGTGATGGAGCGCATGCACGGCCTGCCCATCAGCCAGGTAGACGCTTTGCGCGCTGCGGGCGTAGACATCCCGAAGCTGGCGCGCGACGGGGTGACGCTGTTTTTCACCCAGGTCTTTCGCGACGGCTTTTTCCACGCCGATATGCACCCGGGCAATATCCAGGTCAGCGTGGAGCCGGCCACGCTGGGGCGCTATATTTCCCTGGACTTTGGCATCGTGGGTTCGTTGACCGAAGTGGACAAGGAATACTTAGCGCAAAATTTTGCAGCTTTTTTCCGGCGCGATTACAAGCGCGTGGCGCAACTGCATATTGAGTCAGGCTGGGTGCCGGCTGCGACCCGGGTCGACGAGCTGGAGGCGGCGATACGCGCGGTGTGCGAGCCCTACTTCGACCGGCCTTTGAAGGAAATTTCCCTGGGTATGGTTTTGATGCGACTCTTTCAGACCTCGCGCCGCTTTCATGTAGAAATCCAACCGCAACTGGTTTTGCTGCAAAAAACCCTGCTCAATATCGAAGGCCTGGGACGCCAGCTCGACCCAGACCTGGACCTGTGGGCAACGGCCAAACCGTTTTTGGAAAAATGGATGGGCGATCAGGTGGGGCCGCAAAAGCTGTGGGCCGAAGTCAAAAAACAGGCGCCGCTCTACGCCAAAGTCTTGCCGCAGTTGCCGGTGCTCTTGCACCAGTACCTGCAACATACCCCGCAAGATGCGGTTCAGCGCGACTTATTGACCCGTTTGCTGGCCCAGCAACAGCGCACGCACGGTTTTTTGCAGGCTGTGGTGTTTGGCTTGGGTGGTTTTATCTTGGGTGTGCTCTTGACGCTGGCCCTGGCAAAAGGGGTTTTCTGGCACTAGGCAAACTATAATCATAGGCTTTGCCACCCGCCCGCCAACGGCTTTTTGCTATGCCTATTTACGCTTACAAGTGCAGCGCCTGCGGATTCGCCAAGGATGTTCTGCAAAAAATTTCCGACGCGCCTTTGTGCGATTGCATTAGCTGCGGTCAACCCGCCTTTGAAAAACAAGTCACCGCCGCCGGATTTCAGCTCAAGGGTTCGGGTTGGTACGTCACCGATTTTCGCGGTGGCAAGACAGAGGGTCCAGCCTCGGCTGACGCTGCCGTGGCGACCAAAACTGAGGGTGACGCAGGCGCCGCCAAAACCACGGCCGCTGGTACCGACGCTCCTGCGGCCAGCACGCCTGCGGCCAGTCCTGCGCCAGCCGCTACCAGCGCCCCCGCTGCCACGAGCGCAGCGCCTGCGGCTTGAGCGCCGAGCTTCAGACTTTCAATACTTGGGTTTCCACGGTGCCAATAAAGAAATATCTCCTGACCGGCTTGATGGTATGGCTGCCGCTGGCCATCACCATCTGGGTTTTGCTGTGGATGATGAATGTGCTGGACGGCTTGTTCGGCCAGATGCTCACCGCGCTGTCGGCCGTCAGCTCCGATCGGTCTGCCGCCTCTCTTGAGAAGCTGCGCCATATTCCTGGCCTAGGCGTGGTGCTGGTGCTGGGCTTTATGTTGCTCACCGGTGCCTTGGTATCCAATGTGGCGGGCCGTTGGTGGCTCAAACAGTGGAACCGGATGTTTACCCACATCCCGGTCGTCAAGTCCATTTACAACAGCGTAAAAAAGGTTTCCGACACGCTGTTTTCCAGCAATGGCAATGCATTTCGCACGGCTTTGCTGGTGCAGTTTCCCCGCCAGGGCAGTTGGACGATCGCGTTTCAAACCGGCGTGCCCAATGGCGAAGTGGCCAGGCATTTGCCCGGTGACCTAATCAGCGTGTACGTTCCTACTACGCCCAACCCGACCGGCGGCTACTTTCTTTTGCTCCCGCGCTCGGAGGTCATCGAATTGGAGATGAGCGTGGACGAAGCCCTTACCTACGTTATATCCATGGGCGCTGTGTCGCCGACGGCGCCCGGTGTGCCCTCGGACCGCGGCTCCGCCAATTAATCAAACCCTTACTGCCCCGCTGGGGGTTGGACAACACACCATGGCAATGCGCTCTCACTATTGCGGTCTTGTGACCGATGCCCTCATGGGCCAAACCGTTTCCTTGTGCGGCTGGGTCAACCGCCGCCGCGATCATGGTGGCGTGATTTTTGTCGATCTGCGGGACCGCGAAGGCTATGTCCAGATGGTCTGCGATCCGGACCGCCCCGACATGTTCAAGACCGCTGAAGGCCTGCGTAATGAGTTTTGCGTGCAAGTCAAAGGCTTGGTGCGCGCCCGTCCCGAAGGCACGGTCAATGACAACCTGAAAAGCGGAAAAATCGAAGTCTTGTGCCAGGAATTGATCGTCCTCAACCCGTCGGTAACGCCGCCATTTCAGATCGACGAAGACAATTTGTCCGAGACCACGCGCCTGACGCACCGCGTGCTGGACCTGCGCCGCCCCTATATGCAAAATAATTTGATGCTGCGTTACCGCGTGTCGATGGAAGTGCGTAAATTTTTGGACGCCAATGGTTTTGTAGACATCGAAACCCCCATGCTCACCAAGAGCACGCCCGAAGGCGCGCGCGATTATTTGGTGCCCAGCCGTGTTCATGATGGTCAGTTTTTTGCCTTGCCACAATCGCCCCAGTTGTTCAAGCAGTTGCTGATGGTCGCTGGTTTTGACCGCTACTACCAGATCACCAAATGCTTTCGCGACGAAGATCTGCGCGCCGACCGCCAGCCCGAGTTCACGCAGATTGATATCGAAACCTCGTTCCTGGGCGAGGAAGAAATCCGCGATATGTTCCAAGGCATGATTGCCACGGTGTTTCAAAACACCATTGGTGTGGACCTGGGCAACTTCCCGGTGATGACCTACGCCGATGCGATGTACATCTATGGTTCGGACAAGCCAGACCTGCGCGTGAAACTGCAATTTACCGAGATGACCGACGTCATGAAAGACGTGGACTTCAAGGTGTTTTCAGGCGCAGCGACCATGAAGGGCGGACGCGTGGTGGCGCTGCGCGTGCCTGGTGGCTCGGTCGAAGGCGGAGGTATTAGCCGTGGCGAGATTGACGCTTACACCGAGTTCGTCAAGATTTACGGCGCCAAAGGTTTGGCCTATATCCGGGTCAACGATGCGTCCAAAGGGCCAGGCCAGGAGGCCGCCTCGCGGTGGCCGGGCCTGCAAAGCCCCATCGTCAAAAATATCCATGACGCAGCGCTTGCAGAGTTGCTCAAACGCACCGGCGCACAAGACGGTGATTTGATTTTCTTTGGTGCCGATAAAGCCAAGATCGTCAACGATGCCATTGGCGCTTTGCGCCTGAAAATCGGCCACAGCGATTTCGGCAAGAAGCAGGGCTTGTTCGAAAAAGGGTGGGCGCCTTTGTGGGTGGTGGATTTCCCGATGTTCGAATTCGACGAGGAAGCCCAGCGCTACACCGCTACGCACCATCCCTTTACCGCGCCCAAAGACGGCCATGAGGACTGGATGGTTACTGCCCCCGAAAAATGCATTTCCAAAGGCTATGACATGGTCTTGAACGGCTGGGAAATGGGTGGCGGCTCGGTGCGTATCCACCGCGCCGATGTGCAGCAAAAAGTGTTTGATGCGCTCAAGATCACGCCTGACGAAGCGCAACTCAAGTTCGGCTTCCTGCTCGATGCTTTGCAGTACGGCGCGCCCCCGCACGGTGGCTTGGCCTTCGGCCTGGACCGCATCATCACCTTGATGACTGGCGCCGAATCCATCCGCGATGTTATTGCCTTCCCCAAAACCCAGCGCGCTCAGTGTTTGCTCACGCAAGCGCCCAGCCCGGTGGATGAAAAGCAGTTACGCGAGTTACATATCCGCTTGCGCAACCTGGACGCAGTCAAGGCCTGAAAGGCCTGCGCCCAGTGCTGGGTTTTAGACGCCCATGATGCGCTGATAAGCCCGGCGCGTGGGCTCGGACACCGCATCGAGCAATTGGACATGGCTGGTTTGGTGGCGTGCCAGCATGCGCGCAGAAGCCACCCAGCGCGATTTGCAAAACCAGTGGCAGCTGTGCTGCATCAACAGCAACTCGGCAGTCAAGCAAAACGCCCGGTCGCGCTCGGACAGGCCAGCCGCGTTAGCCATCACGCGGCTGATACCCTCGCCATGTACTAACAAAATGTCGTGCAGGCTGAAGGTGGAGGTGGGCAGCCAGCGCGTTGCCAGCGGCAAACTCAAGGGCAGGGTGCTGGCGCGCAAACGGCGCGGGTCGGCTTCGGCGGCCAAATCGGTCAGCAGGCTTTGAAATTGGCCTTCGAGTTGGTTTTCGGTTTGCGTCAGCATGGACCAAATGCTTTGGCGCCGCTCGGCTTCTTGCTCGCCCATGGCGCGCAAATAGCCGTCCACCAGGGTTTGCATCAGGCTCTCAATTTGGTAGCGCCGAAGAAACCGGCCCAAAATCAGCACACGGCGACGCTGCTCCAGCGAATTGCGCATTTGCAGGCTGAAGGCGAGTATCGCGAAAAAGACCAAAACGTTCATGGTGGTGTGGTGCCTTGCGCGGCACACGTGCTTGGGGATGCCGGGCAAGTGTAGCGACTGCACCAGCCCGCACCGGCCTTCTGCAAAGGCGGCAGGCACAATGCGGCCATGCCCTGCCTCCGCTTATGCGCCCCGACTTAAAAATTCCCCAATCTGTGTTGGTGGTGATCTATACGCCGTCCTTGCAGGTGCTGCTGATTCGCCGTGCCGAGCCCGATCCGGCGGCCCCGGCTTTTTGGCAATCGGTGACTGGCAGCAAAGACCATGCGGACGAATCCTTTGAAGAAACTGCTATGCGCGAAGTGCGCGAAGAAACTGGCATTGACTGTTCTCCCGCTTTGCCTTTGCATGTTTATCTGCGCGATTGGGCGTTGGAAAACGTGTACCCGATTTACCCGCGCTGGCTGCACCGCTACGCGCCGGGCGTGGTGTTTAACACCGAGCATGTATTTGGTTTGCAAGTGCCCGAGGGCACGGCAGTACAACTCGAGCCGCGTGAACACACTGCTTTTCAGTGGCTGCCCTATGCGCAGGCGGCGGCGCTGTGTTTTTCGCCGTCTAATGCCGAAGCCTGCTTGCTGCTTCCCCGGTTTGCAAGCTGACAGCGCCGCTATGGCATCCGTTTTACGTGTGGTCAGCTACAACATCCACAAAGGCGTGCGCGGCCTGGGCCCGGCGCGCCGTTTGGAAATACACAACCTACGCCAAGCTATAGCGCGCCTGGACGCGGACCTGGTGTGCTTGCAGGAAGTGCGCAAGCTCAATCGGCGCGAAGAACTGTTTTTTGCCCAGTGGCCCAGCCAGGGCCAGGCTGATTTTTTGGCGCCACAAGGCCACACTGCCGTGTACCGCAGCAATGCGATTACGCGGCACGGCGAGCATGGTAACGCTTTGCTCTCGCGCTGGCCGGTTCTGGCGCACCAGCACGCCGATATGTCGGACCACCGTTTTGAGCAACGCGGCCTTTTGCATACCGAAGTGGATATGCGCGGGCAGCGGGTACACGTGCTGGTCTTGCATTTAGGTTTGATGCGGGGCGGCCGTATGCGTCAGTTGCAGCAAGTCTGCGATTACGTTCGCCGCGATATCGCACCCGATGCACCAGTCATTGTGGCCGGGGACTTCAATGAGTGGAACGCCAGCGTGCGTAAAGTGCTGGGCGATGTGGGCCTAGAGGCGCCGACGCAACAGCATCTGCCCACCTTTCCTTCGGCCTTGCCTTTGCTGGCCCTGGACCATATTTACGCCCGTGGCCTGCAGCCCTTGCGCCAGCATGTGCCGCACGGGCCGCAGTGGGCGCGTATGTCAGACCATTTGCCCATCGTGGCTGAGTTTGTGTTGCCGGGTGGGCCGACGCGATGAACGCGGTGCATTTGCGGGCGCGCCACCACCTGCATTTGCTGCAAGGTGCCAAGGAGTTATTCCAGGCCATGGTGCATGCCATCGAGCACAGCAAGCACGAGGTACGCCTGGAAACCTATATTTTTGCCTTTGACGAACAGGGCCAGGCGGTAGCTGCTGCGTTAGAGCGCGCGGCGCTGCGCGGCGTGCAGGTCTATCTGGTGGTCGATGGCATTGGCACTGCGCCGCTGCCGCTGCCATGGGCGGCGCGCTTTGACGCGGCTGGCGTGCGCTGGCACCGCTTCTCGCCGCTGGGTTGGTTGGGGGTGTTTTTTCCCGTGCGCTGGCGCCGTTTGCACCGCAAGCTCTGCGTGGTTGACGGGCGCGTGGCCTTTTGTGGCGGCATCAATGTCATGGATGATTTCCATGATTTGCGCCTGGGTACTTTGGATTCTGCGCGGCTGGATTTTGCAGTGCAGGTGCAAGGCCCCTTGGTAATAGACGCACATGCGCTGATGCGGCGCTTTTGGTCCCGGCTTGATTTTGCGCGCGGTTTGGAATCGCGCCAGTGGGCCAAGGCGCGGAGCCAATGGCAAACCGCCTTGCGGCCACAACCCGCCCCCATGCATGCCCCCGCGCCGGACGATGCGCCGGGCAAGATACCTGCCGCGCTGGTATTGCGCGACAACCTGCGTAACCGCAGCCGGATTGAGCAAACCTACCGCCAAGCCATAGGCCAGGCGCATCACGAGGTCTTGATTGCCAATGCCTATTTCATGCCGGGGCGTAAATTGCGCCATGCCTTGGAACATGCGGCACAACGCGGCGTGCGTGTGGTCTTGTTATTGCAGGGGCGCTATGAGTATTTCATGCAATTCCACGGCGCGCGCGCGGTCTATGGCAGCTTGCTGGCAGCGGGGGTGGAGATTCATGAGTACCAGGGCGGTTTGTTGCACGCCAAAGTGGCGGTGGTCGACAGCGTCTGGGCCACCGTGGGTTCGTCCAACCTGGAGCCCTTGAGCCTTTTGCTGGCGCGCGAAGCCAATGTGGTGCTGCGCGATGCACATTTCGCCCAGGCGCTGCGCCAGCGCTTGCTTGCAGCGATCGCGCAGCAATCGGTGCAAATGGACCCCTTGCGCTACCTGCAGCGTGGCCACTGGCAGCGCGCGCTAGACCGGCTGGCGCTGGCCATCCTGCGTATCGGCTTGTTTGTGGTGGGGCGGCGCTACTGAGCCGCGCAAGCGCGCGGCCAATCCCGCGCAGGCCCCGCGTGCATTGCGTACGCGCCCTCGGTGCTACAAGCAAACGCTGGTAATATGGTTTGTTAGTCATCATTATTAGAGCGCCATGAACCCATCTGACGAGGACGTTGGAACCCCGGTTTCCGTCAAAATCCGCGAGCGCATACAGGCCGCCCGCAAGCGTTTTAACGCGAACGACAATATTGCCGAATTCGTTC
>CAMBNY010000031.1 GCA_945869165.1 Comamonas sp. lk
CACCATGACGGCGCGAGCGTGCCTGCAGAAGACCTGCGGCAACGCGCGTGCTCGTAGCCGCGCCGCGCCAAGTCCTCAGCCATTCACTACGACCGCAACGTTCACCAATCTAGGCCAACAAACCCGCCCCGCAACCTCCCGCACCAACACCGGCATCCGGCCCAAAAAAACAAATTGGCTGTTAAGGCTCCCCTTCACCCCCCGAGGGGGTGAAGGGGCGGGGGGGGAAGCGGGGGGCAAATAACATCTGTATTTCTATACAGTAATATCCACCCATGGCCAAAGACAAATCCATATTTACCTGCAACGAATGCGGCGGCACTAGCCCCAAGTGGCTGGGCAAATGTCCCTCGTGTGCAGCCTGGAACACCTTAGTTGAATCGGTGGCGACCGCTGACAGTGGCGTGCGCAACCGCTTTGCGTCGCTGGCGGGCACTGCAGAAGTGGCCGTGCTGGCTGACATCGAAGCGAGCGACGTAGACCGCACGCCCACCGGGCACAGCGAATTGGATCGGGTGCTGGGCGGCGGCATTGTCGAAGGTGGCGTGGTGCTAATCGGCGGCGACCCTGGCATCGGCAAATCCACACTGCTGCTGCAAGCCCTGGATTCGCTGCAACGGGCCGGCAAAAAAACGCTGTACGTCACCGGCGAGGAAAGCGGCGCGCAAGTGGCTTTGCGCTCGCGCCGCCTCGGCTTGGATCGCTCCCAAGTGAGCGTACTAGCCGAGATCCAGCTGGAAAAAATCCTCGGCGCCCTGGGCGCACAACAACCCGATGTGGCCGTGATCGATTCGATCCAAACCGTGTACTCCGACCAATTGACCTCCGCGCCAGGCTCAGTGGCCCAGGTGCGCGAGTGTGCGGCGCACCTTACGCGGGCAGCCAAATCGGCAGGCGTATGCATTGTGCTGGTCGGCCATGTGACCAAGGAAGGCGCGCTGGCGGGCCCGCGGGTGCTGGAGCACATGGTCGATACCGTGTTGTATTTCGAGGGCGATACGCACAGCCAGTTTCGCTTGGTGCGGGCCATCAAGAACCGGTTTGGCGCGGTCAATGAGATCGGCGTATTTGCCATGACCGAAAAAGGGCTCAAAGGCGTAAGCAACCCCAGCGCTATTTTCTTGAGCCAGCATGCCGAGCCGGTGCCCGGCAGTTGTGTGATGGTGACCTTGGAGGGCACCCGCCCCTTGCTGGTGGAGATTCAGGCCCTGGTCGATAGCGGCGGGCCCAGCCCCCGGCGGCTCTCCGTCGGGCTGGACCGGGATCGGCTGGCGATGCTGCTGGCCGTGCTGCACCGCCATGCGGGTGTGGCCTGTATGGACCAGGACGTGTTTATCAATGCGGTGGGCGGCGTGCGCATCGGCGAACCGGCGGCTGACCTGGCCGTGATGCTGGCCATTAGCTCGTCCCTGCGAGGCAAGCCTCTGCCCAAGGGCTTTATCGCCTTTGGCGAGGTAGGCCTGGCCGGGGAAGTGCGCCCCGCACCGCGCGGCCAGGAGCGCTTGCGCGAAGCGGCCAAGCTGGGCTTTACGCAGGCCATCGTGCCCAAAGCCAACGCACCTAAAAAGCCCATGGAAGGCATGCAAGTCCATGCGGTGGAGCGGGTGGAAGAGGCTCTGCAGATCGTTCGCTCTTGGGGCTGAATACGCAAGGCCTGCTGACCGCCAACGCATTTTTTAAGGAAATTTGATTGGCATTGCGCAGGCGCTTTAGGCTTGGATGCTGACCTACTGAGCCCGCACGGCGGCAGCGGCAGGCGGGGTTCCTCACAACGCGAAGCTAATCGTTCGTCACCCCGCCTGCCACCACCACCGCGCTGCGAACGACGTGGTTAGAGCGCAAACGCGAACTTGGTTGCCAAACTACTTCAGAGCACGAACGGTGAAGTCGCACTCAGTTGGCAGGCAGGCTTCGCAAAGTAACTGCAGGCCCAGGGCAAACCAAAACACCATTTCGCAGCGTCCTTGCAGGCCAGGGCCGGGCGACGAACGATTAGCCTCGCGTTGTGAGGAGCCCGGCCCCGGCCTGTGGGGACGCGGGCTCAGCAAAAAAGCTGGCAATCAAAAACCGCGCTACCCACCAGCGCCCTACTTACCGGCAAGCAAAATGCGCTATCAAACCTTCAACGCACTAGATTGGTAAGTCGCCCGCGCCAACCAAGCTGGATTAATTTCCACCCCCCAGCCAGGCTCCGCAGGAATTTGTACCTTGCCATCGCGCACCGCATAAGGATCGCCCAAAAACAGTTCCTGCTGCCAGGGGTAATAGTCCGGCCCTTCGATGGACAACTCCAGGTATTTACCGGCATTGGGAATCGCGCCCAGCAAATGCATGGTGCACATGGTGACCAGTGACAAATTAGCGCTGTGCGGCGTGCATGCGATGCCGCGCTCAGCCGCCATGCGGGCCACCGCCAAGGTGCGCGTCAGGCCGCCCATGTACATCACATCGGGCTGCACAATGTCCACCACTTTTTGGTCCATCATGCGCTGCCAGGTCGGCAAATCCCAGTCCTGTTCGCCGCCGGTTACATCCAAAGACAAAGTCTGCGTTACCTGGCGCGTCTGGTCAAACTCCCAATACGGGCAGGGCTCCTCAAAATGGCTGATGCCTTCGGCCTCCAGCATCCGGCCCACGGCAATAGCGCGCGCGGGTGAAAACCCGCTATTGGCATCGACCAGCTTGGCCACACCATCGCCCAAGGCGCGCGCCACCACGGGCACCACCTGCTCGGTACGGCCTGGCCATTCGTCCACATCGCGCCCGCACTCGGCGGCCACGCGCCACTTGAAGGCGTCAAAGCCCAGTTCATCGCGCAACTTCACAAAGCGCGCTGCTTCGTCTTGTGGCGTGATGTCGCGCTTCATGGACGAGGCATAGGCGCGCAAGGCCTTGGGTGTGCCGCCGAGCAACTCCACCACCGGCTTGCCCTCGATCTTGCCGCGCAAGTCCCACATCGCGGTGTCCAAGCCAGCCATGGCGCGGCAGCGGTAGCTGCCGGGGTATTTGTGTTCTTTTTCCCAGATGGTTTGCAAGATGCCGTCAATGTCCAGCGCGTCGGCCCCTAGCGCCCAGGGCGCTACCTGGCGGTGAAAAATCGTGGCGCTGATGTCGGCGTTGTAGGTGGATGTTTGGCCCCAACCCACCTGTCCACTGTCGGTCGTGAGTTTGACAAAGCAAACAAATTCATCGGTAAAGGTTTCAAGCTGCTGGATTTTCATGGCGGGTTGGAGGGGTGAAGTGGTCGATGAGGGGGGCTATAGCTTGTGCGCTTCGTGAAGGCCGGTATGGCCAACTGTCTCCAAGTGCTGGGCTGGTTTTGTTTCGTGTGCTGGTGCGTTCACGTGCGCGATGGATCTTGCTACGACTACAGCCTCACAAGGTTTCAGTATGCCCATCCACCGTCAAGTCCTGCCCGGAAATGCGCGCGCCTGCGCTGGAGGTGATAAACAAGGCCATGTTGGCAATATCTTGCGGGGAGATAAAGGATTTGAGTGAGGAAATTTGCGTCATCTCGGTGCGCACCGCGTCTTCGCTGCGGCCAGTTTTTTGGGCTTCGGCGGCAATCACGCGATCTATGCGTTCGCCGCTGACCGAGCCTGGACAAATGCAGTTAACGCGCACGCCCACAGGTCCCAACTCCTGCGCCAGGGTGCGCGTCAGGCCGCGGATCGCCCATTTGGCTGCGGCATAAGGGCTGCGTCTGGGGAAGCCAAATAAACCGGCGGTCGAGGACATCAAAATCATCGAGCCGCTGCCCTGGGCACGCAAGAGCGGTGCAGCGGCACGGGCGCATAAAAACGCCGAGTCCAGGTTCACCGCCAGACAGTTACGCCAATCGGCCAGGCTGATGTCTTCCAGATTGGCGGTGGGCCCGGCAATGCCGGCGTTGCTGACCAAAATATCCAGACCTTGCAAGTGTGCAGTGGCCGCAGCAAACAAATTGGCCACTTGCACCTCGTCGCTGACATCGCAGACCTGGCCCGCCAGCGCCGGGCGGCTGGCAAGGGCCGCGTCCAGGGCAGCAGCGTCGCGGTCGCAGATGTAGACCTTGGCGCCAGCGGCCATAAAGGCATCGGCCATGACCAGGCCGATGCCCGATGCGGCCGCAGTAATCAATACGCGTTGATGCAGGTGGCTGGACATAGTTTGTTTCTCAGGTGGGCAGCAATGTGCGCACTGTAGCGCGCTGCCTTCGCCGCAGCTAGCGCCAGCGGCTGCGCCAACGACGCAGGGCATACCAAAAGCGACTGCTGCGAGAATCCCAACCATGAATTACTTGAGGGTGCAAACGATAGCGGTGCGCGTGGGTGCCGTGGCCTTGTTGGTCATGGGCTACCACTGGTATGGCTGGCCCGGTGTAGCCGGGGCGGCGGGTGCATTGGTGATGTGGATGCTTTTGCAATTCACCCGCATGCTGCAAGTCTTGCGCCGTGCCGCCAACCGGCCTAAAGGCCATGTGGACAGCAGCGTCATGCTCAATGCCCGCCTGCACCCCGGCGTGTCTTTGATGCAGGTGGTCGCGCTGACCCGGTCTCTGGGCGAACTGCGCAGCCCTGCCAACGAGCAGCCCGAAGTCTTTCGCTGGACCGATACCGGGCAGTCGTTTGTGGAGTGCGAATTTCTGGGCGGCAAGCTCATAAGCTGGCGCCTGGATAGACCAACCCAAGCCCTAGCGGATACTGCCCCGTAAAATCCCCCGCTCACCCCTCTTACTTCCCCGATCAAAGGATAGCCCGCCATGACCGCAATGCCCCCCTCCATGTCCGACCGCGACGGCAAAATCTGGATGGACGGTCAAATGGTCGATTGGCGCGAGGCCAAGATCCACGTCCTGAGCCACACCCTGCACTACGGCTGCGGCGCCTTCGAGGGTGTACGGGCTTACAACACCGTCAACGGCACTGCGATCTTCCGCCTGGAAGAACACACCGAGCGCCTGTTCAACAGCGCCAAAATTTTGCGCATGAACATTCCTTTTTCCAAAGAAGAAGTGATGCAGGCGCAAAAAGACGTAGTGCGTGAAAACAAGCTCGAGAGCTGCTACCTGCGCCCCCTGACCTGGATCGGCGATAAAAAACTGGGCGTCTCGCCCAAGGGCAACACCATCCACCTGATGGTGGCCGCCTGGCCTTGGGGCGCTTACCTGGGCGAAGAGGGCATGAAGCACGGCATTCGCGTCAAAATTTCTAGCTATACCCGCCACCACGTCAACATCACCATGACGCAAGCCAAAGCGGTGAGCAATTACACCAACTCCATTCTGGCCAATATGGAAGCCACAGACGACGGCTATGACGAGGCCATGCTGCTCGATGCCAACGGCTTTGTCAGCGAAGGCGCGGGCGAGAACCTGTTTGTCGTCAAGGACGGCGCGATCTACACACCCGACTTGTCGGCCGGTGCGCTCAACGGCATCACCCGCAACACCGTTATGCATATTTGCAAAGACCTGGGCCTGGAGCTAATCCAAAAACGCATTACCCGCGACGAGGTGTATATCAGCGACGAAGCTTTTTTCACCGGTACCGCCGCCGAAGTCACGCCCATCCGCGAACTCGACCGCATTGCGCTGGGCAAGGGCGACTATGTGGGCACACGCGGCCCGATCACCGAAAAAGTACAGAGCGCGTTTTTTGACATCGTCAATGGCCGCAACCCCAAGTACAGCCACTGGCTGGCGCGGGTTTGACGTCTGCCCCCACGCACGCAGCACCTATGTCCAAATCGCTCGTCACCCTGCTCGCCAAAGACCTCAATCCCCAAGGCGGCGTGTTTTGCCCCAGCCCGCTGGCTGATATGAAGACCTGGAACACACACCCCAAGGTCTATCTGGACATCGCCCGCAAAGGTGAAGCTAAATGCCCGTATTGCGGCACCGTCTATAAGCTCAAGGACGGCGAACATTTCGACGCCCACCACTGACACCCTGGTCATCGCGCCCCAATGGATTGGGGACGCGGTCATGACCGAACCCCTGTTGCGCGTTTTGCGCGCACGCGGTGAACGGATCACCGTCGGCGCCCTGCCTTGGGTAGCGCCGGTTTATCGCGCGATGGCGGCGGTGGCCGAGGTGATCGAGCTGCCATTTGCCCACGGCGGATTGCAATGGGCAGCGCGGCGCGCCATGGCGCGTCAACTGCGCGGCCGCTTCCAGCGCGCCATCGTCTGCCCCAACTCCTTGAAAAGCGCTTTGCTGCCTTTGTGGGCCGGCATTCCCGAACGCGTGGGCTACCACGGCGAAGCGCGCTACGGCCTGCTCACACAGCGCCTACCCAACCCGGACAAACACGCCCGCCCGCCTATGGTGGATTGGTATGGCGCTCTGGCGAGCGGTGGCATGCCTGCTAAAGCGCAGCCGCGTATGGAGGTAGCCGAACAAGCCTGCGATGACGCTATGCGCGCCCAAGGCGTGCAAGCCAAGCGCTACTGGGTACTGGTGCCCGGTGCGGAATACGGCCCAGCCAAACGCTGGCCAGCGGCGCACTTTGCCACGCTGGCACAGCAATTAGTCGCGCAGCACCAGATGCCAGTGCTACTGCTGGGATCCAACAAGGATGCCGATGTGTGTGCGCAGATCGCATCAACAGTCCGTGGCACGCATCCAGGCACTTGCCATGATCTGGCCGGGCGCACCTCGCTGCACGACGCTATTGCTCTGGTCGCTGGGGCGCGGGCCATGGTGAGCAATGATTCGGGACTGATGCATGTCGCCGCTGCGCTGGGCGTTGCGCAAGTAGCCATCTTTGGCTCTTCCAGCCCCTTGCACACGCCGCCGCTTAGCTCTTTGGCGCAAGTGCTCTGGCTGAAAAATGAGGCCAGCTACCAGCCACCCCTCGATTGCGCGCCTTGCTTTGCGCGCCAATGCCCGCTGGGCCACACGCGCTGCCTGCGTGACATCAGTGCAGAGATGGTATTTAAGCGCTTAGATGTTTAGGCGTATAGACGTTTAAGGGAAGAGGCCCATCGGCGCGCCGGGCAAACCCAGGCAAAAAAAAGTCACCCCGAGGGGTGACTGTAAATGTCTCCGAGGAGACTTCGTTGGAACCGTAAAACTCTTTGCTCTTTCGGGGCTTAGGCCCTCTTGATGTCGTGACAGCGATGGGGTGAATTCTGAGCGTGTCTGACCGATGGCGATATCCCCCATGCGGGTGAGAAATCAGGTTTTTCTTCAGCTTGTGCGAAAAAAACCCAGGTTTTCTGGGGTTCTTGACGGGTTTTAGACTTGAAAAGGCCTGCGCGAAAGGCTAATCAGCCGTGGTAGCCGCAAATCAGAATCTGATGCGAAGCTGACAATCACCCAAGACACGGCAGGGCAGTTTCGCCCACGCAAGGCGTTTTACAGCGGCAGGCGCAAGCTAAAGCAGGCCCCGCCTTCGGGGCGGTTGCTGCAGTGCACGGAGCCGCCATGGCGTTGGGCAATCGACTTGACCAAGGCCAAGCCAAGCCCCACGCCGCCGTCTTTCTCCGAGGCGCCAGGCAGGCGGTAAAAAGGCTCGAATATGCGCTCGCGCAAGTCCAGCGGAACGCCGGGGCCGGTGTCCAGCACCTCCAGCACCGCAAAGCCGGCTTCCTGGCGCAGTTGCAACTGCACCTCACCGCCGCCATGGCGGTTGGCGTTTTCCAGCAAGTTACGCACAGCGCGCCGCACAAGTTTGCGTACGCCAGGCACCATCAGGTGCGCGGGCGGGTCGAGCAACACTGCCTGAACCCGCGCGCACTCTTCAGCGGCCAAGCCCACCAGATCGACCGGCTCAAAGGTGCCAACATCCGCCTCTTTGGAGTCCAGCCGACTGGCCAGCAAGATTTCATCGATCAACATATCGAGCTCTTGCAAATTGCGCTCGATGGCCGGTCTGCGCTGCGCCACCGCATCGCCCGAGCCATCGCCCATCAGCTCCAGGCCCATGCGGATGCGCGCCAGCGGCGAGCGCAATTCATGCGAGGCATTGGCGAGCAAAGATTTTTGCGAAGCCAAGAGCGCATCTCGCGACTGCACCAAAGCCTCTATGCGCGCGGCCGCATGGTTAAAGCGTTGTGCCAAAAAGCCCACTTCATCCTCGCCTTGCGCCGCCACGCGCACGCCCAAGTCCCCCTGCCCCCAGCGCTCTACACCCGCTTGCAAGTCTTCCAAGCGGCGCGTCAACCGACGCACGATGGGGTAGGTAGCCAAGGCCACCGCCAGCGCGACCAAGGCCAAGGTTCCGAAAAAGCCCAGCGGCGCAAACCAGCTATTGCGCGGCGGACGCGGCAAATGCAAATGCACGGTTTGCCCATCTTGCAATTGCACAACGAATTCGGGGCCATGCCCAAAGCGGCCGCGGCCTTCGTCGGCTTCATCGGCATTGCGCTCGTCTAAGCCTCTTGGCGGGCGGCTGTGGCCTTCGCCCCACGGCGGCGGATGCATGCGCCGCGCGCTGCCGTGGCCTATGACTTCCCCCTGCGGGTTGCGCACCACCACTTCGCGCAAGGGCGGTTCGACGTTCATCCGCCAAGCGACACCTACCAAAAATGTCAGCACTGCTACTGCCAGCACCACGGCGGCCCAGATACGAACGTAGAGTTTTTGAAAAAACATGGCGCCTTTATAGCGCTCAATCCTGCTGGCGGGCAAAAACATAGCCAACACCGCGTACCGTCAGGATACGGCGAGGCGTTTTCACATCCCCCTCAATGGCCGCGCGGATGCGGCCCATGTGCACATCTATCGAGCGGTCAAACGCCTCCAGCTCGCGACCGCGCACCGCCTCCATGATCTGGTCGCGCGTCAACACGCGTCCGGCGCGTTCGGCCATGGCCACCAGCAGATCAAATTGGTAGGAGGTCAATTCACACAAACGACCAGCTACCGAAACGGCGCGGGCGTTACGGTCGATTTCCAACGAACCAAAATTCAGGTTTTTTTGGGCGCCCGGTTTGGCTGCGTCCTGGCTGCCTCGGCGCAATATGGCGCGTATGCGTGCCAGTAGCTCGCGGGGCTCAAAAGGCTTGGGCAGGTAGTCGTCCGCGCCGATTTCAAGCCCGATCACGCGATCCATAGGGTCGCCCTTGGCCGTTAGCATCAGTACCGGCGTAGCCGCTTGGGGACCATCGAGTGCACGTATACGTCGGCACACCTCCAAGCCATCCATATCGGGCAACATCAAATCCAGAATCACCAGGTCATAGGCCGGGCTTGCCGACAACTTGTTACCCAGCAAATCGAGGCCCTTTTGCCCCGTCAGCGCATGCCCGACTTTGAATGCGTTTTGCTCTAGGTATTCAGCCACCATGCCCGCCAGGCGGGCATCGTCTTCAATGATCAAGAGGTTTTGGGTCATGCAGCCAGTCTAGTCCCGGGGACTCGGGCGCTGCATGGCTGTACCTTATAGACATCGTAAAGTTGGGTAAACCTGCAGTACCTACGCCGGATTGGCAGCTGCCATTAAGCAGTCTCTGTTGGGCTCTTGCCTTTGGCCTGAGCCCGTGCCGCCAACCACACCAACAGTAGCACTGGCAGACCCAGCAAGGCCGTCGCGTGAAAAAAATCGGCATAGCCAAACGTATCCACATATTTGCCGGAAAAGCCCGCGACAAATTTGGGCAGCAATAGCATCATGGAACTGAACATAGCGTACTGGGTAGCGGAGTACTGCACATTGGTGAGGGATGACAAGTAAGCGATAAAAGCGGAGGAAGCAATGCCGCTGGCCAGGTTATCGGCCGATACCACCCAGATCAGTGCAGTCACATCATGGCCTCGGGTACTCAGCCAGGCAAATAGCAAATTGGTCGCCGCACTCATTGCCGCGCCTAGCATCAACACCCGCATCACGCCTAGACGCAAGGCCAACGCACCACCGACAAAAGCACCGACCAGGGTCATGATCACCCCATAGACTTTCGTCACGGCAGCCACCTCGTCTTTGCTAAAACCCATATCCACATAAAACGGATTGGCCATGATGCCCATCACCACATCACTGATGCGGTAACAGGCGATCAGGCCCAATATCAGCGCGGCCTGCCAACGGTAGCGTTTAAAAAAATCCGCAAAAGGCGCAATCAGCGCGCCTTGCAACCATTGGCGGATACCTCGGCTGGGCGCAATTGGTGCGGCTACCGGTTCGCGCGACATCAACACCGTCAGCACACCGGGCAACATGCTGAGCGCCATCACCACATAGGCTATTTGCCATGGACCGTGTTGGTAGGGAACCGGTGCGCCTGCCACCGCGGCAGGCACTTCGGCCCGCGCGGCGATCCACAAAGCACCAGCCCCAGACCAGATCATGGCCAGACGGTAGCCGGTTTGGTAGGTAGCCGCCAAAGCCGCCTGGTGCTCAACATCGGCCGATTCAATACGAAAGGCGTCTAGCGCAATATCCTGCGTGGCCGATCCAAAAGCCACCGCCACCGCACACCACACCACCGGGGCCAGGGCCACTTGCGGATCGGTCATGGCCATGCACACCAGCGCCACCATGATCACGGACTGCGACAGCAAAAGCCAACTACGCCTGCGACCATAAGCCCGCGTCAGTACAGGAATGGGCATACGATCTACCAAGGGGGACCAAACCCATTTAAAGCCATAGGCCAAGCCCACCCAGCTGAGAAATCCGATGGTAGTGCGGTCAATACCCGCCTCGCGCAACCAGAAACTGAGCGTACCAAACACAAGAAGCAAGGGCAGCCCCGCAGAAAAGCCGAGCGACAGCATGCGCAATGAAGCCGGTTCAGCGTAAATTTTCAGGGTCTGCAACCACGAGACTTTGCTAGCCGTTGAATGCACTGCAGGAGTAGGTTCTTTCATGCGGGAATAATACCCATTGCAGACGGGGAGTATGCTTGCGTGAAAAGGTGGGTCATGGTGAAAAAAAGGGTACAGCGCGCGGTGCAGCAGATCGGAGTCGCATTGCTGGCGGGGACGCTAGGCGCGGGAGTCTTACATGCGCAATCTCGCGAGGGCGTGCAAGTGGGTGAGACCTCGGTGTTTGCCAAGATCGTCCCGGCCGACCAAATAGAGCGCGAGGCCAACCTCCAATACCAGCAAACCCTGGCGCAAGCCTCCAAACAACATGCTTTAGGCCCATCCGACAGCGCGCAGGTACAGCGATTGCGCGCCATCATGGACAGAATCATCCCTTTTACCGGCCAATGGAATCGGCGTGCACAGCAATGGAAGTGGGAGGTCAATTTGATAGGCTCCAACCAGATCAATGCCTATTGCATGCCCGGCGGCAAGATCGCGTTTTACACCGGGATACTCGACAAACTGCAGCTCACGGACGACGAAGTGGCGATGGTCATGGGCCACGAAATAGCCCATGCATTGCGCGAACACGCACGCGAGAGAATGGGTAAAGGAAGGGCCACCGATTTGGCGGCACGCGTGGGCGGCTCGCTGGCAGCAAGTCTGTTCGGCATCGATCCACGTATCACCGATGCAGTAGCGCAAACCGGCGCCAGTCTGGCCACGCTCAAATTCGGCCGGGAAGACGAGTCCGAAGCCGATCTGGTAGGAATGGAGCTCGCAGCGCGTGCCGGGTATGACCCGCGCGCGGGTGTGAGCTTGTGGCAAAAAATGGCGGCCAACAACAAAGGCGCGCCGCCCGAATGGTTGTCCACCCATCCCTCGGGTAATTCAAGGATTGCGGAAATAGAGGCCAACCTACCCAAAGTCACGCCTTTGTACGATCGTGCCAAAAAACCCGCTGCCAGCGAAGCATCCAGTCAATAAGCGGGGTCGCTATTGCGGCGCAGCCGCCATCCCATTCCATCCTGTCCCGCAAGGGGCTTAGGGGTCCGCCAAGCACCTGTGTATGGTGTAAAGTCGCGCCCTTCAACTGCGGGGCCTGCGCCCTATGTTTATGGAACCAGCCATCTCCCTGCCGATCCACGGCGACGTGCTGCGCACGCCCGAAGCCCGGTTTGCCAACTTGCCGGACTTCCCCTACCAGCCCCATTACACCGAGGTCGGTATTTTGCGCATCGCGCACATCGACGAAGGCCCGCGCGATGGGCCACTGGTGCTGCTGATGCATGGCGAACCGGCCTGGTCATTTCTGTACCGCAAGATGATTCCGGTATTCGTGGCGGCGGGCATGCGCGTCGTGGCACCAGACCTAGTGGGTTTTGGCCGGTCTGACAAACTGGAAGACGCGGCGGATTATTCTTATTTCAACCATGTGCAGTGGATGAAGGCCTGGGTGCAAGCCCATGATTTGCAGCACATGACTTTTTTCGGCCAAGACTGGGGCTCTTTGGTCGGCCTGCGCGTCGTGGCGGAAATGCCGGACCGCTTTGACCGTGTGGTGCTGGCCAACGGCGGCTTGCCCACGGGCATGGATGCATTGCCAAGGGCCTTCAAAATATGGCGCGCTTTTGCGCGTTACAGCCCCTGGTTTCCGATTGGCCGGATTGTTAAAACCGGTTGCCATAAAGGGCTGACGCCCGCTGAAGAAGCCGCGTATGACGCGCCCTTTCCGAGTCGCAAATACACAGTCGCTGCGCGCGTGTTCCCTGGCTTTGTGCCCTCCAGGCCGGATGATCCCGAACGCGACCGCAACCTGGCCGCTTGGGAAGTATTTAAGCAGTGGGAAAAGCCTTTTCTCACGCTGTTTAGCACGCGCGACCCGGTGACCAAAAACGGCGAGTTCATGTGGCAAAAACGCGTGCCCGGCGCGCAAGGCCAAGACCATTTCAAAATCCGTGGCGCCGGACATTTTTTGCAGGAAGACAAAGGCGAGGAAGTGGCCCAACACATCATCCGCTTTATGCGCGCTACACAAGCTGCCTCGCCGGTAGAGGCTTGAATACATGGCTGCCTAGCGACCCAAGCTTTGCGCCAGCAAGCGGGCCGATTAAGCGCAGGCATCTTGCCGCTTGCGCACCGACGGTGTATGCCATTGCAAGGTGCACAGCGCCGTGCGCAATAGCGACCACAAGCGCCCTGTCAGTTTGAAAGCGCTTAATGGGGCATGTACGCCAAGTCAGACACCACCGAACCTATCGGCTACCAGACCAAGCAAGAAAGCATTGCGGTCAAAGGGGTGGCCAATATCCTGATCCGCTCGCTATTGGACAAGCAGCAATTCCACGATCCGCATCACGAGGCTTTACAACAGGGCATTTCATCGGCAGCATGGCCGCTGTTTGGCTTGTTATGGCCCTCGGGCCTGCACCTGGCCGAGCGCCTGGCGCAAAGACCGGTGCAGACCGGCGAGCGCATTTTGGAAGTGGGCTGCGGGCTGGCGCTAGCGAGTTTGGTAGGCCATAGGCGCGGCGCCGATGTGACGGCCAGTGACTGCCATCCCATGGCCGCCGGCTTTATGCTGGAAAACTTGCGCATCAATGGGCTACTACCTCTGCAATACCGCCATGGCCGCTGGGGCGCGCTGCCCGCGTACGACGGGCCTTCGGCGGCCATCGCCCCTGGGCCACCCAAGTTGATTCCTTATGCGCGCATGGGCGTCGCAGCGCCGGTGCAAGGGCGCTTCGATCTGATCATGGGCAGCGACATCTTGTACGAACGCGACGAGGCCGGCACCCTTCCCGCCTTCATTGAAGAACACGCCGCCCACGCCTGTGAAGTCTGGGTAGTAGATCCGAACCGGGGCAACCGCGCCCACTTCCACCGGCATATGGCAGCCCAGGGTTTTGTCCTGAAAGAATATGCCTTGACCTTAGCCGCAACGCCCGCCTTAGCGGCTTACAAAGGCCGCATGCTGAGTTATCAGCGGCATTAAATTTCCGGTATGCCGTGATGGCTGACAGGCTTAGCGAAGGTCTCCATAAGTTCAAACCCGTCATTGCGAGCGCAGCGAAGCAATCCATTTTTGCTTACCAATCAAGCACCTATGGATCGCCGCGTCGCTACGCTCCTCGCGATGACGGACTTATGCAGACCTTCATTAGCTGTAGCGCTTAAAGCGTAGGGCTTACCGACTGCGTTCTGGTGCGCAAGCGCATTAGCAAGCCCACCGGCATCATGGCAAAAGAGAGTCGCTCCTTGGGCGGCTGCCCGTCCGCCGTGCCTACGAATTCGATATCAAAGTGGCCCAGTAACACGGTCATTGCGATTTTCATTTCCAACATCGCCAGGTAGCGGCCCGGGCAGATGCGCGGCCCGGCACCAAAAGGCGTGGATGAGCGCTTGGCAGGGTTATCCGACTGCAGCCAACGCTCGGGTTCAAACCTAGACGCTTGGGGAACCAAATCCTCGCGCACACTGTCACGGCGCAGCAGGTTGATCACAATCGTGCCTCTGGGCACCTGCACATCCCCCACCACCACGTCCGCATTGGCCTGCAAAGGCAATTGCGGCCCTACCGGCTTCAAGCGCATGGTCTCGTGGATGCACGCCTCAATAAAAGCTAAATCTGCCATTTCCTGCATGGTGGGCTGCTGACAATCTTGCACCTTGGTGCGCACTTCAGTACACGCCCTGTCCAGTGCCTGCGGGTGCGTCCACAGCAAGTAAATCATCCAAGCGATGGTGTTGGCCGTGGTGTCTTCGCCAGCGAGCAACATGGTCATCACATTGCCCGCGACTTGGGCATCACTCAAGCCACTGTCAGGCCGGTCGGCAGCGGCCAACATGGCTTCCAGTAAATTTTTGGGTTGGGTGTGGCGTTGCGGCTCGGCTTGCATACGCGAACGCGCTTGTGCGATGAAGCCGTCAACCGCTTTATTAACCTCAACCATGCTGCGCGCCAAGGCGCGGTCGGCGCGCGAAGGAAATAGGCGCCACGTCGGAATCGGCGCGGTAATGCGTCTGAACAATGCGGGGAATACTTTGTCCAAATGCTGCTGTATCACGTCGCCGTCAGCGCCCAGCGTATCCACTTCGGCGCCAAAGGCCAGTCCGGCGATGGTGTCCACCGTGTAACGCATCAAATCACTTTGCAACACAATGGTTTCCTGCCGACGGGCGGCCTCTGTCCAACGCTGGACCAAGCGCTGCGCGACCTTGACCAAGGCCGGGTAATAAGCCCGTACATGGCCCGGATCAAAACCCGCCATGACCATACGGCGCTGGCGCATCCAGTCCTCTCCCTCGGCACTAAATACACCGGGCTGTAAGCCCATTTCCTGCCCGATTTCGCGCAGGCGGGCGGTTCGGCTGAAGGCGGCGGGCCGGTTGCGTAGCACCGAGGCAACCACTTGGTGATCACTCAGCACCAGAATACGCCGGCCTGCGGCGCGCAATTGGTAATAAGGACCATATTGCACAGCCCAGTCCTCCAAAGCCAAATGCAAAGTGGGCGAACGAAACTGCAATGCATTGCCCAGAAAAGGCAGGCCGCGCGGACCGGGCAGATCAGCAATACGGCGAGCGGGCTTGGATGTAAGCGGTGTGGGCGAGGCGGGAGGAGTGGACACGGGATTCGGAGTAGGCATGGTCAGCCACTAGCGTGTTTGCAGGAACATCACTGTAGGCGCTTCGGCAAGGCAATCTCAAGGACAAGGCTTTAACGCCCCCGTTCGCGCCGCGCAATCCACACAGTAGAGGCCAGAATCACCATCGCGCCCAGAATGGTCGATTGGCTCGGGATATCGCTAAACACCAACCAGCCCATGAGCGAGGCCCAGAGCAAATCCAAAAAACGCAAAGTCTGCGTGGCCGAAATGTCAGCCACCCGAAAACCGCGTGTTAATAAATAGTGGGCGCCCGATCCCAGAACGCCCGCCGCTAAAAAACCCAGCCATTGCATCGGAGTCGGGTCGGTCCAATGCAAGAGCCCCAAGGGCAGGCTGAGCACCGTGACCGAGATCGCCTGCCACAACACTATCGCGCCCGCGCTTTCGGTGCGCGTGAGCGATTTGGTCAATAAAAACGAAGCGGCAAACAAGGGCGACGACGCCAGCATGACCAGGAAATAAACACCGCCCGAGGCCGACAAATGCGGGCCGACCACCACCAATACGCCAGCAAAACCAAACAAGGCAGCGATCCAGCGGTCGGCGTACATTTTTTCGCCCAGAAACCAGGCGGCACCAATCATGATGAAGATAGGGCCGGTAAAGCCGATGGCCGTCATGTCAGCCAGACCAATACGCGGCAACGCGGTAAACCAGAACACCAGCCCCAAGGTATGTACCGCGCCACGCCACCACTGCCCCTGCATATTCACCGGACGGTAAGCCGCATAGCCCTGGCGCAACACCAGAGGCAGTATCACCAGCGTACCTGCGAGGTAGCGCAAAAACTGCGCTTGAAAGGGATCGAGGGACAAGGTGATGCTGCGCACAATCGTGTTTAAAAAGGTAAACACGATACCGCTGGCCGCCACCCACAGCATGCCGCGCCAGACCGGGGGCAGCAAAAACATGCGCATGCGCGCATGGCGGCGTGCCAGGGCCATACGGGCCAGCGCGCGGCGCATCAAAGAGGGGGCGGTGCCTACGCGCACAGACTGGCAGGTGGTGTCATGAAGCCTTCCAGTATAGGCTTCGGTGGTGCAGGGGCAGCCACCTGAGGCTAGCTAAAAAGCTGCCCACGCGCAGCATCGGTAATCGCCAGCACGCAGGGGTGCGTGATGCGCCGCTCCACGGATACGGCAAAGAATTCTTCGACTAATTCGTCGCTGCGACCGACACATTGCACTCCGAATTGGGAAGCCGTTTCCTGCTCCATCACGCTGGGCACCATGAACACGCCTCGGCCCTCGCGCCCAAAGGCGGTCATCAAAGCACCGTCGTCAAACTCACCGATCACGCGGGGCGCGATGTTGTGGCGGGTAAACCAGGATTCGAGTTGCTGGCGTATCGAGGCCTGCGCGCCCTGAATGAGCAAGGGGGCTGCATTGAGGCAATCGGGAAACTGCCCCTGTAAGTTGGCCGCCACCGCCGCGGTGCACATAAAGGACATGCTGCTGCGCCCCAAAGGGTGGTTAAAGGCACGGACATTGATGCGCCGCGACATGGGCTCGTCGGCAATCACCAAATCCAGCCGGTTCAGCGCCAATTGCGACAAAAGGTCGGGGAACTTGCCTTCGCTGCACGCCATGCGCACCGGCGCAGGCACCGCCAAGGCCGGCTCTAACAAGCGGTAGGCCACCGATTTATTCACCGAATCGGCCACGCCGACCCGAAATTCCAACACCCGCGCGCCGCCATGGGCCTGGCGCACCGCCGACTCCAGTTCATTGCCCAGGGTGAATATTTGGTCGGCATAGCCAAGCGCCAGGCGTCCGTGTTCGGTCAGCTCCAGGTTGCGCCCGCTTTTCTTAAAGAGCTTACGGCCCAGCCAGTCTTCCAGCAGATGAATTTGCCCCGAAAGCGTTTGTGGCGTGGTGTGCAACTGCTCACCGGCCCGCATCACGCCGCCGGATTTGGCGGTTACCCAGAAGTAATAGAGATGTTTAAAGTTCATTGCTAGCCTTTGCACATGCTGATATTCAGGGGGAAGGTGTTCCATTCACTTCGTAATTATCGAAGTAAATTACTTAAAAATACGAATTTACACGAAGCATAAAGGTTTTTACAGTCTGCTCTCCCCCGGCGCGCGCGCGTGTCGGTTTTGCACGTCCCGTGCGCTAGACGAAAAGGACTATGTATGCGATTAAGTACCCGTGGCCGTTTTGCGATCAACGCCATGATTGACCTGGCCCTGCGCCAACCCGATTGCCCGGTGGCGCTTAGCGAATTGGCAGGCCGCCATGGCATTTCGCTTTCCTATTTGGAGCAGGTGTTTGCCAAGCTACGCCAGCACGGTTTGGTGGAAAGCACCCGTGGACCGGGCGGCGGCTACACGCTAGGCTTTCGTGGCGACGCCATCTCGGTGGCCGACATCGTGACCGCGATTGAAGAGGCAAGCCCTTTAACCGAAGGGGCCAGCAGCGACATGACCCATGCCCTTTGCGAGCAATTGCACCACGCCATGTTGGAGCATATGAAAACCATCAGCCTGCGCGCACTGGCCTTAGAACAAAAAGCCAAAGGCTTCAAAGTGCAAGCGCGCAAGCCCGGTAAGAAGAGCCTCCTCAAGCAAGCAGCGCCCACCTTGTCCAAGCCCAACGCGCCCAACTCCGTCTTTGCGTTGGGAAGCTGGTTGCCATCACGGGCCTAAGGTCGGGCGAGACTGCGGGGCGGGCGCTTAGCGCCGCCGGGTTCTGAAGGTTTGATAGCGCGAGGTATCTTTTCGCGCCGCGCATGAAGAAAGGGCCGGACCGTTGCCGGTCGGCCCTTTTATTACGCAAGGAAAAACTTACTTCTGGTAAGAGATACGGTACACGGCACCGGCCTTGTCATCGGACACCAGGATAGAGCCATCCACATACTGCTGCACGTCCACTGGACGGCCTAAGTAGTAGCCTGCAGAAGTCATCCAGCCTTCAGCAAAGGGCTCGGTTTTAGCCGCGTTGCCTTTGTCATCTAGGTAAGTAACCATCACGCGTGCGCCACGCGGTTTGATGGCATTCCAGGAACCGTGCTGTGCGCTGAAGATGGCGTTCTTGTACTTGGCGGGGAACTGGTCGCCGGTGTAGAACATCATGCCCAGATCGGCTGCGTGGGCGACCATTTCAACTTGGGGTTTGACGTAATGGTCCGTCATGTCCTTGGGGATGGGCTTGCCTTTGTAGTCGTCGGTACGTACATCACCACCGCCATAGTAGGGGTGGCCATACCAGCCGCCTTTTAGCAACTTGCCGCCCGCGGACGGGATCTTGTTGAGCTCGCCGGGAGGCGTTTCGTCACCCATGCCGTCCACCTGGTTGTCGGTAAACCACAGGCTGCCGTCTTTGGGATTGAATGCAAGGCCCGAAGAATTGCGCACACCGGTAGCGATCACTTGGCGGTCACCGCCATCACGGTTAAAGCTCAGGATAGAGCCAATGCCCAATTTACGGTACATGTCCACTTTTTCGGCCGGCGTTACGTTGAACGGCTGGCCCATGGTGATGTACAGGCGGTTATCTGGGCCAATGGCGCAGGCACGCGCGGTGTGGTTGTAAGACTCTTCTTCGGCAGGAATCAGGTCGCCCTGTTTGACCACGGCAAAGGCCACGGTGTCCGAGCCTTCAGTGAAATACTCCACCGCAGGGAACATCATGACGCGGTTGCGTTCCACCACGTACATAAAGCCGTCTGTCGTGTAGCAGACGCCAGCGGGGATGTCGAACTTCACGCTGGGGCTGAAGTCTTCCACGGTGTCCGCCACGTTGTCCATATCCCGGTCGTTGGCGAAATAGACATTGTTCTTGCGGGTACCGACCCAAACGGCGGCGGTATTGCGGCTCACGGCAATCGTGCGGGCGTCCGGCACGATGGCAAAGACCTCAATCTTGAAGCCGTCAGGCAGCTTGACGTTGGTCAGCATCTTTTTCAGATTGGCCATGTACGTCGGGTCTTGCGCAATGCGCTTGGGTGGCGGGGTGTTGGTTTTCTTGAAAGCGCCTAGTTTGTCCAGGTTGGCCTCGTCGCCAGCTGCAAAGCCCGCGCCAGAAGTCAGGGAAAAAGCCAGGCCGATGGCCAAGCAAGTCGCGCTGCGCCGCATGAGGGCGCCGATGGTTGTAGTCATGGGGGGTCCGATACAAAGAAGCCGGGCTTGTTGACTGCTTTTGTGCAGTGACCCGACGGCACCAAACCCAGCATGAGGATCCACGCAGGCAGCATGTGGGCTCACTCTAGTACGTGACCTTACAAATTAAGGGGTGATTACCCTTGGTAGCACATCAAGAAAATTCATGCCTTACCTGAATATTGATCCCCGCAGCGGGGCCATCCGAGCCCGGCGCGGCAAGATTGGGCGCGTAATCCGGCGGCTTCAGGGCAAAGGGCGTCAGGGCGCTGTCCTATTTCACTTCCACTTTGATGGAGTTGTACCAAGCCGCCAGGTCTTCGATATCAGCGTTGCTCAGAGGCTTGGCAATAATGCTCATGATCTCGTTTTGGCGTTTACCGCTGCGGTAAGCACGCATTTGCTCAATCAGGTAAATCAAGGGCTGGCCTGCCAAATTAGGCGCTTCATTCAAGGTGGACATCCCGTTGAGGCCGTGGCAAGTAGCGCAAGGCATGGATTTGGCCTTGCCTGCGTCGGCATCTCCCGCCCAAACGGTTTGGCCCAGTGTTGCAGCCACAAGCGCCAGGGGAATTAGGAATTTCATAGGTTCAAGTGCTCGTTGGAATTGCATAAAAAAGCGGGCCGGACAAAACGCCCAGCCCGCCAGGATCACAGAAGATTACTTCTGGTAGGTGATGCGATAGACCGCACCAGCCTTGTCGTCAGACACCAGGATAGAACCATCGACGTACTGCTGTACATCCATGGGACGTCCCAGGTAGAAGCCCGAAGAGGTCATCCAGCCTTCTGCAAAAGGCTCGTGCTTGGCAGCGTTACCTTTGTCGTCCAGGTAGGTCACCATCACACGGGCGCCACGGGGCTTGACCGCATTCCAGGAACCGTGCTGGGCGCTGAAGATGGCATTCTTGTACTTGGCGGGGAACTGGTCGCCGGTATAGAACATCATTCCCAGGTCAGCGGCATGGGCAATCGTCTCCACTTGAGGCCTGACGTATTTGTCAGCCATCTCTTTGGGGATTTGCTTGCCCTTGTAGTCGTCGGTGCGGACATCGCCACCGCCGTAGTAGGGGTGACCGTACCACAGACCGTGGGCCAATTTGCCATCGGCGCCCACAGGCACTTTGTTCATCTCACCGGGAGGAGTTTCATCGCCCATGCCGTCCACTTGGTTGTCCGTCCACCAGAGGGATTTATCCTTGGGGTTGAAGGCCAAGCCGGAAGAGTTACGCAGACCGGTCAAGACCACTTTGCGGTCGCCGCCATCGCGGTTAAAGCTGATGATGCCGCCGATGCCGACCTTGTTATACAGGTCCTGCTTTTCCGGTGGGGACACGTTGAAAGGCTGACCCAGGGTGATGTACAGGCGGTTATCCGGCCCAATGGTGCAGGCACGCGCAGTGTGGTTGTAGGACTCTTCGTCGGCTGGGATCAGATCACCCTGCTTGACCACGGCAAATGCCACGGTGTCAGAACCTTCGGTGAAATATTCCACTGCGGGGAACATCATCACGCGGTTACGCTCGATGACATACAAGAATCCATCTGGCGTGTAGCACACGCCGTGGGGGATGTCGAACTTCACGCTGGGGCTGAAATCCTCAACGGTATCGGCCACACCGTCCATGTCGCGGTCGTTGGCGAAATACACATTGTTCTTACGGGTACTGACCCAGACCGCTGCCGTGTTACGGCTCACGGCGATAGAGCGAGCGTCCGGCACGATGGCAAACAGCTCAATCTTGAAGCCGTCAGGCAACTTGACGTTGGTCAGCATCTTTTTCAGGTTGTCGGCATAGACGCCGCCCTGAGCAATACGCTTGGGAGGTGCAGTGTCGGTACGCTTGAACGAGCCCAGTTTTTGCAGGTTGGCCGCATCGGAGCCAACCTGTGCAAAGGCACCGCCGACACCCACTGTGAAAGCCATACCGATTGCGAGGGAGGTTGCTGTACGGCGCACTAACTTGCGCAGGATGTGATTCATAGTATCTCCATAGGTCAAATTATCCGGGTGGGTCCGTGACAAACAGCCATCCCGGCAGCGCCTAACCCCGCATGAAAAACTCAAACAGGCAGCGCTTGAAGCCACTTTACTTTTTGGGGAAATTTCTTCCATAGTGAAAACCCTAGGTTTTCAGGTCGCTCGGCCATCTATTTATTCAGCCGCTATTTGAAAAAATTTTTAAGCCTCTTTGGAGACCTGCAACCCTAGAATCCAATTCAAATCGCTCTTGCAGCGCGGGGCCCATCTTGGCCTTCACTAAATTCTAAAGTCTAGAACCTTCCAGAGACGCACTTTATGCCTAGAACTACAACCCAACGCTACTACTTTGCAGCGCTCGCCGCCATGAGCCTCGCGCCTGTCTGTGCCCAGCAATTAGAAGAAGTAGTGATCAGCGCATCACGCGCAGAAATGCGCAGCTTTGACGCGCCCGCCGCGGTCCAACGCATCGACCGCCAAGCCATAGAGGGTGGCGGCCCACAGATCAATTTGTCCGAATCCCTGGTCCGCGCCCCGGGGCTCACTATCTTGGAGCGGCAAAACTACGCCCAGGACTTGCAAATCTCCATTCGCGGCTTTGGCGCCCGTTCGGCTTTTGGCGTACGCGGCATCCGCCTCATGATTGACGGTATCCCGGCCACGACACCGGACGGCCAAGGCCAGTCATCCTCGGTCAGCCTCACATCCACCGACCGCATTGAGGTGCTGCGCGGTCCCTTGGCCCAACTGTATGGAAACTCGTCCGGTGGCGTCATCCAGGCATTCACCAAAGACGCCGCCAAAGTGCCCACCGTGGACTACCAGTACTACCTAGGCTCCTACGGCATGCACCGCGCCGACTACCAGTTTTCCGATACCGTGGGTGGCTACGGTCTGGTCGCTGACTACGGCACTTTCTCCACCAGCGGCTACCGCGCCAACAGCGCGGCAGAGCGTAAGCAATTTAACGGCAAGCTCAGTTTCGAGCCTAATGAGCAAACCAAAGTCAATGTGGTGTTCAACCAATTTGATATGCCGCTGGCGCAGGATCCGTTGGGGTTGACGCGCCAGCAACTAATTGACGATCCCACACAGGCGGGAAATAATGCCGTTGCAAAATTTACGCGTAAAGTCGTCTTGCAGAACCAACTGGGTTCGTCTATCAAATACGCAGTCGACGCAGACAACGCATTTACGGCACGTGTCTATTACGGCACACGGGAAAACTTGCAATACTTGGCTGCCACCACTTGGGTTGGCTTAAATCGAACTTATTACGGTACAGGTCTGCAATATAACGGACGGGCAGAATGGCAAGGAACACCCATCGAATGGGCCGCAGGATATGAGTTCGACAAGTCCACTGAGCGCCGACAAGGCGGAGTGAGCTTGCTGGGTGAAAAAAGGGCCGGATCGCTAACGCGAGACGAAGACAATGAAGCCCAGAATAATGATTTTTTTGTGCAGGCAACCGCCCATGTATCGGAGCAAATTTCTCTGGTCGGAGGTTTGCGGCAAAGCAACGTAACTTTCAACAGCTCGGACTATTACATTACGGACGGAATTGGTTCTGGTACCGCTAATTTCAGCGCCACCAGTCCCGTGCTTGGCCTAACGTGGCATGCAAACGACAACTTGAATATTTATGCCAATTACGGCCAAGGTTTTGAAAGCCCTACCTTGGCGGAAATGGCCTATTCTGGTACGACTGTAGGCACGTTCGTAAATAGCTTTAACACGGATGTTAAGGCGGCCAGCAGCAAGCATTACGAATTAGGTGCCAAGTGGGTACCAACGCGTAACACCCGTCTCGATATTGCTGTCTATCAAATTGATACCAGCGACGAGATTGTGGTGCTTTTTAATAACTCGGGTAAAGTTTCATATCAAAACGCACCAGGCACATCGCGTATCGGCTGGGAGCTTGCAGCTGCATCGCAACTAAGCGATCACTTCTCAACCAGTATTTCTGCGTCTGCAATTGATGCAAAGTATTCCCAGGCTTTCAACGCAGGCACTGCGATACCCTCCGGCAACAAAATACCAGGCATACCGGATAGTTCTACCTTTGCAGAAATTGCATGGGCCAGCGAAGCTTTCACACCCAAAACCAAGTCGCCACTAGGCACACGCGTGGCATTGGAGTGGCAACAGGCCGGTCGCATATTTGCCAATGACCTGAACACCGAGTCCGCAGATGGGCGCAGCGTGTTTAATCTGTCACTTAGCCAGCGCTGGGCCTGGAATCAAAGCCTTGTAACCCTCTATGGACGCCTGAACAACATCAGCGATGCGCGCTACGTAGGCTCCGTTCTGGTAAATCAAACCGCTACCCCTCCACAAAGTTACGAGCCCGCCATGCCTTTCAATTGGGTCGTCGGCCTAAGCCTCAGCATCCCCCTGCGCTGATCACGGGACTGTCATAGCGATGCGCCACAATGGCTGATCGCAGACTTCGCGGCGCTTTGGGTGCCGCCTCCTTCAGTATGGCAACGTTCGCGCCCTTCCAATTCGGACACCCTCGTACTACCCGCAGCGTGGTGCGCGCTTTGGCAAGCGCCGCCATGCTAGGGCTGCTGCTTGGATGTGCCGTGCCCCAAAAGGTCGCTAATTTAAGTACGGACGCACCAGAGCACAACAGCTGGGACAGCGTCGAGATAAGCCATTGGGAGGGCATGCAATTCCCCAACAAAGAGGCTACGCGCTACACCGTGGACCATCATGCACCAGCCGATGCCCAAGGCCTGCGCAGCGCCTTGCGGGCACAGTCCAATGCATCGGCCAGCATGCTGCGCACCTCCTTGGACATCAGCCCCGACGAACTAAGGCATGTCCATTTTTCATGGTTGGTGCCCACCCTAATTCAAGAGGCAGACATGACCACCCGCCAAGGCGATGACTCGCCGGTGCGTTTGGTGCTGGCCTTTGAGGGCGATCGCGGCAACTTTTCGACCAAGGACGCGGCGCTCAATGAACTTACCCGTTTGATGACCGGTAAGGAAATGCCGTATGCAACCCTCATGTACGTCTGGTGCAACAAGCGTCCGGTCGGCACCATCATCCACAACTCGCGCACCGAGCGCATCCGTAAAATGGTGATCGAGTCCGGGCCGGTTGGCCTGCGCCAGTGGCGTAACTACGAGCGCGACATCCGGGCTGATTTCGAAGCGGCCTTTGGCGAAGCGCCGGGCAAGCTGGTGGGCATCGGCATCATGACCGACAGCGACAACACACGCAGCCAAACCCAAGCGTGGTACGGCAAGATCAGCCTGAAGTAAGTCGCCAAGGGATAATTCCCTTTTACACCGGCCCACTACCATCGGGCCTATCTATATCTTGGAGCCCCCATGGCACATGCCACTTTCCTTTGGAACGACCCGTTTTTGCTGGATGCACAACTCAGCGACGAAGAACGCATGGTGCGCGATGCCGCTGCCGCCTATTGCCAGGACAAACTGCAAAGCCGCGTAACGCAGGCGTTTCGGCATGAAACGACGGACCCGGCCATCTTCCGCGAAATGGGTGAACTCGGGCTGTTGGGGCCGACGATCCCCGAAGCTTATGGCGGCCCGGCCTTGAATTACGTGGCCTATGGCCTGATCGCCCGCGAAGTGGAGCGCGTGGACAGCGGTTACCGCTCGATGATGAGCGTGCAAAGCTCGCTGGTGATGCTGCCGATTTTTGAATTCGGCACCGAAGCACAACGCCAAAAATACCTGCCCAAGTTGGCGACCGGCGCTTTGATCGGCTGCTTTGGCCTGACCGAACCCAACCATGGCTCGGACCCGCAAAGCATGGTGACGCGCGCGCAAAAAGTGGCAGGTGGCTACCAACTCAGCGGCGCCAAGATGTGGATCAGTAACAGCCCTATCGCTGATGTATTCGTGGTCTGGGCGAAGGAAGTTAGTGAAAGCGGTGCCGTAGGCCCGATTCGCGGCTTTGTTTTGGAAAAAGGCATGGCAGGCCTGAGCGCCCCAGCGATCCACGGCAAAGTGGGTTTGCGCGCCAGCATCACCGGCGAAATCGTGATGGACGGCGTGTTCTGCCCTGAGGAAAACGCCTTCCCCGAGGTGCGCGGCCTCAAAGGCCCGTTTACCTGCCTCAATAGCGCGCGCTACGGCATTGCCTGGGGCGCTTTGGGCGCGGCCGAAGACTGCTGGCACCGCGCCCGTCAATACACCTTAGACCGCCAGCAGTTTGGCCGCCCGCTGGCCGCCAACCAGCTGATCCAGAAAAAACTGGCCGATATGCAAACCGAAATCGCGCTGGGCCTGCAAGGCTGTCTGCGTCTGGGTCGCATGAAGGACGAGGGCACGGCCAGCGTGGAAGTGACCTCCATACTTAAGCGCAATTCCTGCGGCAAGGCGCTGGACATCGCCCGCCTGGCGCGCGACATGATGGGCGGCAACGGTATCAGCGACGAATTCGGTGTGGCGCGCCATCTGGTGAACCTTGAAGTGGTCAATACCTACGAAGGCACGCACGATATTCACGCCCTGATTTTGGGTCGGGCCATGACGGGTATCGCAGCGTTTTCTAACTAGGACATCCAAGCGCCAAGTGCGCTGCTTAGGCCATTGCGCCAACAACGAAGGGCGGCCCACGCGGCTTCGCGCAGCACGGGCACACCGATTCGGCCACATGATGCGCACAAACGCGTAATGCAGCAGTCGGCGCGGCGCGCCAAGTTGCAGGTTAGCATCCATGCTCCACCCACTTTCCCCACCTTGCACGCCATGACCTACCAAGCCGATCCGCAGCGTTATGAAGACCGCATGCCCTACCGCACTTGCGGCCAGAGCGGACTGAAATTGCCCGCCATTTCATTAGGCTTGTGGCATAACTTTGGCGACACCACGCCGTTTCAAACCCAGCGCGTCATGCTGCGCACCGCCTTCGACCTGGGCATCAACCATTTCGACTTGGCCAACAACTACGGCCCGCCCTACGGCAGCGCTGAAATCAATTTCGGCGAGCACCTACGGCGCGATTTCAAACCTTACCGCGACGAGTTGCTGATTTCCAGCAAGGCCGGTTGGGACATGTGGCCCGGCCCTTATGGCCAAGGCGGTGGATCGCGCAAATATGTGTTGGCAAGTCTGGACCAAAGCCTCAAGCGCCTGGGTTTGGACTATGTGGATATTTTTTACAGCCACCGCTTCGACCCGGACACGCCGCTGGAAGAAACCTGCGGCGCCCTGGCCACTGCGGTGCAGCAGGGTAAAGCCTTGTACGTGGGTGTGAGCAGTTACTCGGCGCGCAAAACCCGCGAGGCAGCCAGTATCTTGCGCGACATGGGCGTGAAGGCGCTGATCCACCAGCCGTCTTACAGCATGCTCAACCGCTGGGTGGAAGAGGACTTACTCGACACCCTGGAAGATTGCGCCATGGGCTGCATCGCTTTCAGTCCACTGGCCCAGGGCCTGCTGACCAATAGATACTTGAGCGGCGTACCGGCCGATGCACGCATCAACCGGCCCGGCGGTGGCTCCTTCACCACTGATCACCTGAGCGAGCAAAACCTGGAACATGTACGCGCCCTCAATACCATCGCACAAAGCCGCGGACAGAGCTTGGCACAAATGGCAGTGGCCTGGGTGCTCCGCGATAAACGGGTTACTTCGGCCTTAATCGGAGCGAGCAAACCGTCGCAAATTATTGAGTTGGCCGAAACGGTAAAACGCCTGGACTTCACCCCGCAAGAGCTCGCCGCGATAGACCGCCATGCAGTGGACGGCGGGATCAATTTATGGCAACGCCCGAGCACCGACCAGCGCCCCGCTTAACCCGGCCGCATGGACAATAATTTCGTGCCGGTGGCCTCTGGGCACCGAGCGAGCTTATTGGCTTTGGGCGCCATCGCGCTGTGGGGCAGCTTGGCGCCGCTCGGTGTGGCCTTACACAGCGTTCCTCCATTTTTGCTCACTGGCCTGGGCTTACTTGCCGGCAGTGCAATAGGGCTGGGCCTGTGCTTGGTGCAAATCCTGCGCGGCGGTGCACTGCGTGCACAGGCCTTGGCCGCATTGCTTTTACCGCTGAGGACGCTGGCACTGGGGGTGTATGGCTTGTTCGGCTTTCACTTTTTACTGTTTGTGGCCTTGCGCTACGCGCCGCCGGTGCAAGCGAATCTGGTCAACTATTTGTGGCCTCTGGGCATGGTCTTGCTGGCCCCGGTTTTTTTGCCGGGCGTGCAATTACGGGCACTCCATGTGCTGGCGGCGCTGATGGGCTTTGGCGGCGCAGCTTTGGCGATTTTGGGTGGACCTGCAGCACCACTGGGCGGCGCTTTAGGTCGCTTTGCCTGGGGCTATCTACCGGCGCTGGCCTCGGCCTTTGTGTGGGCCAGCTATTCCCTGCTGACCCAACGCGTGGCACCCTTTGCGACCGCGTCTATCGGGGTGTTCGGCCTGCTATCGGGCCTCTTGTCATTGCTGTGCCACAGCTTATTTGAGAACGCTGTTGCTTTGGACTTGCATGCCATGCTACTGATCGCCGGGTTGGGGCTGGGCCCGCTGGGCGGTGCGTTTTATTTGTGGGACGCAGCCCTCAAACGCGGTGATGCACGCCAGATCGGGCTCTTGTCTTTTCTCACGCCTCTACTGTCGACGCTGGGTTTGCTGTGGATGCGCGGTGAAGCGGTCAGTCTTTCGATTGTGCTGGCTGCGGCCTTGATTGTGGGCGCGGCGCTGTTAGGGGCGCGCGCACAGCAGGCCAGCGATGATGTACCCGTGGGACCGTAGAAAGTCCGCAAGCCGAAATACCAAGCCTAGTGAAATCCGCGCGACCAGAACTGCGCTGGACATGGTGCCTGGCACTGGCCGAGCCGCTAATGCAAGTGAAATTTTTGTGGCAAATTAGATGCCACCGCCCGCCATCAGCAAGGCCGGATTTTCAGATTCCAGTACCCGCTGCGCCCAAGGTGTCAAGCGCTTGGCATCGGCGCGCAGGATTTCTTGCTTCACCGCCAATATCTGCGCCGGATGCATGGAAAAGCTGCGCAAACCCATGCCCAGCAGCAGGCGCGTGAGGCTCACATCGCCCGCCATCTCCCCGCAGACGCTGACCTCTTTGCCTTGCTTGCGGCCTTCGGCGATCGTCGATGCCACTAACTGCAAAACCGCCGGGTGCAAGGGGTCGTACAAATGGGCCACGGATTCGTCCGCGCGATCAATAGCCAGGGTGTACTGAATCAGGTCATTGGTGCCTATGGATAAAAAGTCGAAATACTTCAAAAATAGTTTGAGCGTCAGTGCAGCAGCGGGGATTTCAATCATGGCGCCCACTTGTACCGGCCCATAGGCCAGGCCGCGCTTGTCCAACTGGCTGCGCGCGCTTGCAATATGGGCGAAGGTTTGTTTAATCTCAGAGGCATGCGCCAGCATAGGCACTAGCAAATGCACCTGCCCGAAAGCCGCGGCACGCAAAATAGCGCGCAATTGCGTGAGAAACATCGCTGGGTCGGCCAGACTCCATCGGATGGCGCGCAAACCTAGTGCAGGGTTGAGGTGTGCGGGGTCGTGCACACTCGCATCAAGGGGTTTGTCGGCGCCCACATCGACAGTGCGGATGGTGACCGGCAGTCCGTGCATAGCCTGCACGGCACGCTGGTAGGCGGCAAATTGCTCTTCTTCACCCGGCAAGTTGCCACGGCGCCCCATAAATAAAAACTCACTGCGAAATAAGCCCACGCCCAGCGCACCCGCTTTAAGTGCCACTTCGGCGTCCTCGGGCATTTCGATGTTGGCCAGTAGTTGAATTTTTTCACCGTCAAGGGTGACGGCGGGGGTATTGAGAAGTCGCAGGAGGCGTCCGCGCTCGAGTTCGAGCTGGCGCTTTTTGAAGCTGTATTCGGCCAGGATAATGGGTGAAGGATCGACGATGACCACACCAGCATCGCCGTCAATAATGATCCAGTCGTCCTGGCGCACCAACTGGCTGCAAGTGCGTGCACCGACCACTGCAGGAATATCCATGCTGCGCGCCACGATAGCGGTATGCGAGGTTTTTCCGCCGACATCGGTAATAAAACCGGCAAACACGCTTTGCTTGAATTGCAGCATATCGGCGGGCGACAAATCATGCGCGACCAATACCAGCGGCACGTCCACCGTATCGCCCAGCAACAAATCTGCGGAGGCTGCTTTTGGGGACCCGCGCGGCGGTACCGCTACGGGGTTGGCCACGCCGCGCATGGCACGCAATATGCGCTCAACAATTTGTTCAAGATCGCCCTTACGCTCGCGCAAATAGGGATCTTCCATCTCGTCAAAATTTCGCACAATCACATCGAGTTGTGCGGTTAAGGCCCACTCTGCGTTGTAAAGGCGCTCAACGACCCAACGCTTGATACCTGTCTCCAACTCGGTATCTTGTAGGAGCATCAAGTGCACATCGAGCAATGCCCCAAGTTCCTGCGGAGCATCTTTCGGGCTCATCTGGGAAATACTTAATTGAAGGCGCTGCAATTCCTCCACAACCTGGTTGCGCGCCGCACGCAGGCGTTTGATTTCCGCCTCTACATCGGCTTGGCGTATGAAGTAATGCGCAACATCCATGCGGCTGGAAGCCACCAGCACCGCCCGGCCAATGGCGACGCCGCGGGATACTGCCAGTCCATGGATGGAGAAAGTCATGTCCGCACTATCGTTTTCATTATTCGCCTTCGCCGAAGCGGTCCGCCATCAAGGCCAGCAAAGCATCCATTGCCTCCTGCGCTTGCGCACCTTCGGTTTCCAGTGTCACTTCAGAGCCCAATCCGGCCGCTAGCATCATCACGCCCATGATGCTTTTGGCATTGACGCGGCGCTCGCCTTTGCTAAGCCAGATTTCGCAGGGAAAGCTACCGGCCAGTTTGGTTAGCTTTGCAGATGCGCGGGCATGCAAACCCAGTTTGTTGGTGATGGTGGTGGTGACTTGAATCATAGGTTTATCGTTGTTCGATGCGCAGCAGCCGGGGCAACTTCCACGATGCACTGGGCGCCACTGGACAAGGCACGTGCAATCAGGGAGTCCATCGACTCGTGGCGGTAATTGATGGTTCGCAGCAACATGGGCAGATTCACGCCTGCTACCAATTTGCGCTGGTATCCATCGACTATTTTCTGAGCAATATTGCAAGGTGTAGCGCCCAGCACATCGGTGAGCACCAGGACAGAATCATCGGCAAAAGCCCGCGTGCTGCCGCGTACCTGTGCCAGCGTGACCTCCGGCGGCGCGTCGGCTTCTACATCAACGGCATGCAAGCTATCGGCTACTTCAGGGAACACATGTAAGACACAGCTTCGCAAGGCACTGGCCAGTGGCGCATGGGCAATGATCAAAATTTGGATGGGCATGAAATAAGGACTGGCGCTTTGCTACCGATTATGCGTGGTCCAGAATACACCGAAGCGATTTTGATAGCCGCCCAGGGCGTGCTAACGGGCCAAAGTACGGCGCCCAAAACGCCACTACTGCCACTGGAATGCGCCGAAAAATGGTTCGTCCATTTCAGTGTGTATCACAGGCGCGTACAAGGCCCAATGGTAAATATCCTGATCACGCTGTACCCAGGTCCAGCGGGCTTGTACCGCCTGCCCACGCGGATTAATGCCGCTGGCCTGGTAAACCATCAATGCCGGCCGCGCGCCCAGCACTGGTACGGGCGTGACAAGGGGCGCCTGCGTAGCACGCATGCCTTGTAAAGCTTGCGCGCGCCAAGCCTCTATCACTGCTTGGCCTTGCGCACCTTGCGCCAAGCGGATGTGGCTGACGGCATACAGCCCGCCGTCCGCTTCGCAACCTACCATGGCAAGGCTCAAGTCCAATCCGGCCAGTGGCACCGTTCGTTCCGCTTGGTCGGGTTTGCAAGGCAACGTGGCCTGTACGCCGTGAAGTGTCACGTTGCGCCAGTTCAGCGCCGGACTGCACGCTCCCAGCAGCATGCACAACAACAATACGCAGGCAGCTCGCTCATAGCCGCTCACTGAGAATGCGTGCCGACTGTGCCTAGCGTTGTACGTCCTTGGTATCGGCCCTATGCCATGCCTCTTTTTATTGCCTGAAATTGTCATGGCAGTTTTTGCAAGTGGCCGCCGCGCTAGACACCGCAGGTTTGAGGGCATCGAGCGTACCCACACGGGCAGCCACACTGAGCTTAGTCAGCTCGGCCTGCATCTTCTCTGCCGATTCGGCAAAACGGGCCTTGTCCGACCAAATCTCAGGCTTGGCCTTGGTTTCGCCTTTGTCGCTGCCGTCCGGGAATGCCGCCCAGGGCAGTTTGGCCGTGGATTCGGCGATCGCCGCGTTCTCAGCAGCGGCTTTGGCATCGTAAGGGACGCGTCCGCCAGCCATCGCCGCGACGCGGCTGAAATGGGCGCCCATCACGGTAAGTGCGCCTTTGCGGTATTTGATGGCATCTTCGGGTTTGGCAAATTGGGCGTGTGCAGACATGGACAGTGTGCTCATGCCCAGCAGAAGGGCAGCGGCATAGCGGGCGGGTGATGATGGTTTGTGCTTCATGAATGGTTCCAATGCTTGAGTTCTTGCGCCTGTAAATAGGTACACAGGGTGGCACATACAGTGACACTCAGGGTATTTTGCCGTCGAAAATTCGGTGCGTGCGGTTAGGGGCTTTACCCTTGGCCTGGCGCAGCAAGACGCCAGTCCGCCATTTATGGCTAGACTAGGGCTTTAACCGTTGGTCAGCTTCATGGGAGCGGATAATTTGTTTTCGGTTCGGGTCTGGGATTTGCCAACGCGTCTGTGCCATGGGGCCCTGGCCCTGCTTTTTTTCGCGCTGGTGCTCAGCGGCCAAATAGGCGGCGATCTCATGGTCTGGCACATGCGTTGCGGGTACGCCATGCTGAGCTTGGTGATATGGCGCATCCTTTGGGGGTTTATCGGTGGCTATTGGTCTCGCTTTTCCAGCTTTATGTCCACACCGTGGCAAGCTTGGCAATTCGTGCGGCGGTCCTTGGGGCCAACGCAGCGCGCAGCGGGGCACAACCCTTTGGGCGCTTGGTCCGTCCTAGCCATGCTTTCGTGCTTGGGCCTGCAAGCAGTGGCTGGATTGTTCAGCGATGACCAAATTGCCACGAGCGGGCCGCTTACCGCCCTTGTCAGCGAGGCCTGGGTGGAGCGGGCTACCCAGTGGCACACCGGGCCAGGCAAGTGGGTGCTGCTTGCTTTGGTTGTATTACATCTAGGCAGCATTTATTGGTACCAGCGGGTGCGCCGGATGGACCTGATCCGGCCCATGGTAGACGGCAATCAAGTGCTAGACCACGCCGCACGGGAAAGTAAGGATAGCGGCGCCACGCGCTTGCTTGGGGCTGGGCTTCTTTTGCTGTGCGCAGCGGGCGTGGGCCTACTTGTCACAAGCGGCTCGCTATGAGAGGCGCTGCACCAGAGGACATGCCACCCGCTGTTCAACTTTGCCTTCCTAATTCACTCCAAATGCTGGAGGGTACGCGCCATATATTCCGAGAATATGCCGCCTCGCTTGGCGTGCCCGAGTGCTTCACTGATTTTGATGAAGAATTGAAGGCACTACCAGGTGACTACGCCGCGCCAAGAGGGCAGTTGTTAGTCGCTATGGCAGGCGAAGCGCTTTTGGCCTGCTGCGCTTTGCGGCCTTTAGACAACGTGGATTACAGCAATGCCTGCGAAATAAGGTGCTTGTATGTACGCCCGGCTCACCGTGGCCTGGGGCTGGGCCGACGACTCACTGAAGCGCAAATGGATTTTGCGCGCATGCAGGGCTACAGCTGCATGCTGCTCGATACGCTGAGCGACATGGAGGCGGCGCGCGCGCTGTACGAAGATCTGGGATTTGAAGAAATCCCGCCCTACTACTTCAACCCCATTGCTGGGGGGCACTACCTCAAGGTGATGCTCTAGTCAGCGTAGCTGCCTAGAGCTGCCTGACTGCGTACTGAATCAGGCCTTAGCCTGCGCCAGCAAAGTGCCTGCGTCGCTGACTTCGAATTTGCCAGGGCCTTCGACGTTGAGTGTCGCGACCTTGCCGTCTTTCACCAGCATGGAGTAACGGTTGCTGCGAACACCCATACCACGGGTGGTCAGGTCCAAGATCAGTCCGGTGGCTTTGGCGAAGTCACCGCTGCCGTCGCCCAACATGCGCACCTTGGTGCCGGTCTTTTGCTCGCGCGCCCAGGCGCCCATGACGAAAGCGTCGTTTACGCTGAGGCACCAAATTTCATCCACGCCAGCGGCTTTGAAGTGCTCGTAATGCTCTACGAATCCGGGCACGTGCTTGGCCGAGCAAGTCGGCGTGAATGCGCCGGGCAGTGCGAACAAGGCGATGGTTTTACCGGCGCTGGCTTTGGCCACATCGACGGCATTGGGGCCAATGCTGCAACCTTCCGCCTCGACTTCGTGGTATTCCATTAGGGTGGTCGCGGGAAGGGTGTCTCCAACTTGAATCATGGGTGCTCCTTAAGTTACAAAAAAGAAAACGGCCCGCGTATTGTGGGCCGTTTGCCGGTTTCGTGCAGCGCGAGGCTGCAAAAACTTATACCGCTGCGGCTTTTTCCACCAAGCGGGTAGCTACCCAGTTCTTGGTTTTGGAAATCGGACGGCTTTCGGTGATTTCGATCATGTCACCCATTTTGAACTCACCCTTTTCGTCATGGGCGTGGTACTTGCTGGATTTACCGACGATCTTGCCGTAAAGCGCGTGCTTAACGCGACGCTCGATCAGCACCGTCACGGTCTTGGTCCGCTTGTCGCTTACTACCTTGCCAATCAAGGTGCGCTTGAGGGATTGTTTAGCTTCCATCATGGCGTGCTCCTTAGGTGGCAGATGATTCAGCGCGCTGCTTTTCGACCAGAATGGTCTTAGCACGGGCGATGGCGCGACGCGCGGTGGGCAGCGTTGCGGTATTGGTGATTTGTTGCGTTGCCTTTTGCATGCGCAGACCAAAGTGAGCGCGTTGCAGCTCTTTGATCTCCGTTTTCAGGCCGGCAATGTCTTTTTTGCGCAGTTCGGTCGATTTCATAGTCATGCTCCTGATTACTGGCCAATCATGCGGCTGACAAAAGTCGTACGCAATGGCAGTTTGGCACCGGCCAAGCGGAAAGCCTCGCGCGCCAGAGTTTCGGACACGCCCAGGATCTCGAATACGATCTTGCCGGGCTGAATTTCAGCCACGTAGTACTCGGGGTTGCCCTTACCGTTACCCATACGCACCTCAGCGGGTTTTTGGGAAATCGGCTTGTCCGGGAAAACACGGATCCAAATACGTCCGCCACGTTTGACGTGACGCGAAATGGCACGGCGAGCGGCTTCGATCTGGCGGGCCGTCAGACGACCCCGATCGGTGCACTTCAGACCAAAATCACCGAATGCGACCGAGCTGCCCCGGGTAGCGATGCCGGTGTTACGGCCTTTTTGCTCTTTGCGGTATTTGCGACGAGCGGGTTGCAACATGATTATTCTCCTTTGCCGTCAGCTGTTGCAGCTGGCGCGGCGACGGTGCGTACGCGCTTAACGGCGGGTTTAGGGGCTTCT
>CAMBNY010000032.1 GCA_945869165.1 Comamonas sp. lk
CTATACGAACCCCGCACAGAGCAAGCACTGGTGGAGAGGGCTGGATTCGAACCAGCGTACTCGTAAGAGGGCAGATTTACAGTCTGCTGCCATTAACCACTCGGCCACCTCTCCAAACGTGAGCCCGCGATTATGCCACGGTATCGCCTGTGTAGACAAGCTGCTGGCTCGCCGCTCTCGGGATGCGGGCGCGGTCCGGGCCGTAAGCATGGAGATACCCAGCAATCCGCTCGACCGCTTTCGGCGGTTTCGGCGATCAGACTCTCAGGATTTCACTTCTCACGCGCACCATTTTTGTGCGCGGGAGAAGTGCCCACAACCGATAAAGGGCTCCGGACCTCTCAGCGCTGACAGAGGCGATGGGTGGTTAGCGCAGAGCACCAGGTGTCGGCTTTCATCGATCAAGCTGCGTTTTTTCTGTGCCGCAGCGCCCCAGAGCATGAATGCGACACGCTGGGGACCGGAGGATATATGCGCAATCAAAGCGTCCGTTAAGGCTTCCCATCCCTTACCTTGATGGCTATTGGCCTGCCCCTCTTCCACCGTGAGACAGGTGTTCAGGAGCAAGGTGCCTTGTTGCGCCCACGCAACAAGACTTCCGCCGGGCTCGGGGTGGACGGGCCAAGCCTCGCCCAGATCGCGCTGGCGTTCTTTGAAGATATTGCGCAATGATGGGGGCAATGGCTGGCCGGGCGCGACGGAAAATGCCAATCCCTCGGCCTGGCCGCGCCCATGGTACGGGTCCTGGCCCAGGATGACGGTGTGCACCGTGTGCAAAGGTGTCAATTCCAAGGCCCGCAGCGGCTTTGGCGGAAATACGACGGCGCCCGCGCCTGTACGTCGCTTCAAAAATGCCAGCAAGGTCTGACCCTCAGCGCCCTTGAAGAATTGATCTACCACCGGCTGCCAGTCCGGTGCTACAGGCCAGTCCCCGGGATCGGCAGTTTGCAAACACGCCGCAGCGGCTTCCTCGGGGAATAAATCCACGGCCTTAGCCGAACAAAGCGGCCAGGGCCAGGCCGGGGTCTGGGGCGCGCATAAATGCCTCGCCTACCAAAAACGCATTCACACCCGCAGCGCCCATGCGCAGCACATCGTCGCGCTGCAAGATGCCGCTTTCGGTCACCACCAGGCGATCGGCGGGCACCATGGCGCGCAACTGCAAAGTGATGTCTAACGAAACTTCAAAGGTTTTGAGATTGCGGTTGTTGATGCCGATCAGTGGTGTTTTAAGCCGCAAGGCGCGCTCCATCTCCGGCTGGTCATGCACTTCCACCAACACGGCCATATCTAGGCTGCGGGCGACGGCTTCGAACTCTTGCATGTGCGTATCACTCAGGCACGCGGCAATCAACAGCACGCAATCGGCACCCATGGCGCGCGACTCGTAAATTTGGTAAGCATCGACCATAAAGTCTTTGCGCAGCACCGGCAGATGGCAGGAGGCGCGCGCTTGCTTGAGGTAATCCACGCTTCCCTGAAAAAACTGCACATCGGTGAGCACGGATAAACAGGCTGCGCCATGCTCGGCATAGCTTTGGGCGATGTCGGCGGGGATAAAGTCTTCACGCAACACGCCTTTGGACGGGCTGGCCTTTTTTACTTCGGCAATCACCGCAGGTTTGCCAGCCGCAATTTTGGCGCGCAGGCTGGCTTCGAAGTCGCGGGTCAGTACGCGCGAGTGCGCGTCGGCGCGCACCGCTTCCAAGGATTTGCGCTTTTGCGCTGCGGCGATTTCCTCGCGCTTGACCGCGACGATTATGTCCAGAATGTCACTCATGCATGCTTTCTTGCAGCCGGGGCTGTGCTTTGGTGTGGAGTAGTTTGACGATTGCGCCAGCGCCTTAGGCGCCCGGCACTGGGAAGGTCTTGGAAAACGCCACCAGCGCCTGCATTTTCGCCTTGGCCTGGCCCGAGGCAATAACAGCCTGGGCGCGTGTAACGCCCTCGGCCATTGTGGCAGTGACATTGCCCGCATACAGCGCCACGCCCGCGTTCAGCGCCACGATGTCGCGTGCCGCGCCGGGCTGGTTGTCTAGCACCGACATCATCATGGACAGGGATTCTTGGGCAGTTTCTACCCGCAGCGCGCGGTTACTGGCCATGACCAGGCCGAAGTCTTCTGGGTGAATTTCATACTCGGTAATCTGCCCGTTGCGCAGCTCGCCCACTAGCGTGGCCGCGCCTAGGCTGACTTCGTCCAGGCCGTCGCGGCCATAGACCACCACGGCGTGCTCGCCGCCCAAACGCTCTAAAGCACGCACTTGGATGCCCACCAAGTCGGCATGGAATACGCCCATCAGGATATTCGGTGCCGATGCCGGATTGGTCAGAGGACCCAGGATATTGAATATGGTTTTAATGCCCAACTCGCGGCGCACCGGGGCCACGTTTTTCATGGCCGGATGGTGGTTGGGCGCGAACATAAAACCCACGCCATATTTCTCTATGCACTGGGCAATCGCAGCGGGCGGCAAACTGATATTGAGGCCCAGCGCCTCGAGCACATCGGCGCTACCGCTTTTGCTACTGACGCTGCGTCCGCCGTGCTTACTGACTTTCGCACCGGCGGCCGCAGCCACGAACATGGAACAGGTGGAGATATTAAAAGTGTGCGAACCATCGCCACCGGTACCGACGATATCGACCAAATGCTTCTTATCGGCCACCTCCACTTTGGTCGAAAACTCGCGCATCACCTGCGCCGCAGCGGTAATTTCGCCGATCGTTTCTTTCTTCACGCGCAAGCCGGTAATCAAGGCGGCCATCATCACCGGCGACATATCGCCCGACATGATTTGGCGCATCAACTGCAGCATCTCGTCATGGAAAATCTCGCGGTGCTCGATGGTGCGCTGCAAGGCCTCCTGCGGTGTGATTTTGTTGGGGACTGCGGGAATGGGTGACATCGCAAAAACTCCTAAGACGAAGAAGGCGCATCGGATAGCGCCAGTTGAATACCAAAAGCCATAAACATTAGCGCCGCCACACCGTCCAGCACACGCAGAGCCGATTGCAGCAGCGCGATGCGGCGCGCCATCCAGGCAGCGCCCCAGGCATAAGTGCTACTCACCAGCAAACCATTGGCCGTGAACAAAATACCTAGCGCCAAAAAATACAGCGGCTTTTCGTTTACATCTGCAGGAATGAACTGCGGCACAAAGGCCAAAAAGAAAAGTGCCACTTTAGGGTTAAGCACATTGGTGCCAAAGCCTTGCAAAAAAACGCTACGCGCGCTGACCATGGGCAGCACGGAACCATCAGCAAAAAAAGACGGCGGCCTGGGATGGAGCGCAGAGCGCAAAAGACCCCAAGCAAGGTACAAGAGATAAGCCACACCCAGCCACTTCAGCAGCGCAAAAGCCTCGCTGGAGCCAGCGAGTAAAGCACTCAAACCTAAAGCCCCAGCACTCACATGTACCAGGCAACCCGCAGCCACACCCAGCCCGGCAAGGAAACCTGCGCGTGCGCCGGAGCGCAAGGCATGGCGGACCACCAGCAACACATCCGGCCCCGGCGTCAGGTTCAGCACAATGCCTGCCAGTGCGAACAAAACAAGGTGGTGGCTTTGCATGGTGCAGGTGATGCGGGCGCTTAGGCCCTGAAAAATGCGCGGATGGCTGCAATGGCTTTTTCCACGCCAGTGGCATCCACGTCCAAATGGGTGACAAAGCGCAAACGATAAAGACCCGTGGCACGTACGTCGCTTTCTTGTAAGTGGGCCATTAAAGCCGCCGACTGCTGGCGCGCTACGCCATGCAAATCGACAAACACAATATTGGTCTGCGGCGCTTCCACGGCCAGGCCTTCAATCCCTTGCAGCCCTTGGGCCAGACGCATTGCCAACGCATGGTCATCGGCAAGGCGCTCGATATGGTGCTCCAGCGCATGCAAGGCCGCAGCGGCCAGCACGCCGGACTGGCGCATGCCGCCGCCTAGCATTTTGCGCACGCGGTGCGCCCGGCCAATAAATTCCCGGCTGCCGCACAAAGCCGAACCGACCGGCGCGCCCAGCCCCTTGCTAAAACACACCGACACGCTGTCAAAACACTGGGCGATATGGCGTGCTTCCTGCTGCGCCGTCTTGCCCGTTTGCGCCGCTTGCGCCACGGCTGCATTGAACAAACGGGCGCCATCCAAGTGGCGGTACAAACCCTTGCTGCGCGCTAGCTCGGTAGCCGATTGCACATAGTCAAAAGGCAGCAACTTGCCACCCAAGGTATTCTCTAGACACAGCAAGCGCGACTTGGCGAAGTGCGCATCGTCGGGTTTGATCGCGTCTTCAATCGCCTGCAAATCCAGGCTGCCGTCGCTCTGGTTTTGCAAAGGCTGCGGCTGCACGCTACCCAACACAGCAGCGCCGCCGCCTTCCCAGCGATAGCAATGCGCTAACTGGCCGACGATAAATTCATCGCCCCGCTCGCAATGCGCCATGATGCCGCACAGATTACTTTGGGTTCCTGTTGGCACGAACAGCGCCGACTCAAAGCCCAGCATGTCTGCAATGCGTTCCTGCAATGCGTTGACCGTAGGGTCATCGGCGAACACATCATCCCCCAATGGAGCGGCCATCATGGCGGCGCGCATCGCGGCGGTGGGCTGTGTAACGGTGTCGCTGCGCAAATCAACGAAGGTGCTCATGCTGAAACGTCCTGATGGTGGTTCAAAGGTCGGCGATCTTATAGGAGCGGCTTGGAGCGGGTGCTACTGCAAAAAATTGCGCAACATCGCATGGCCATGTTCGGTCAGTATGCTTTCTGGATGAAATTGCAGGCCTTCCATGCGTACCTCCGCCGCCAAGCCGGTGTGGCGCACGCCCATGATTTCGCCATCTTCGGTCCAGGCCGTTACCGCTAGCGCTTTGGGACAGCTTGCGCGGTCGATGGCCAGCGAGTGGTAACGGTTCACGGTAAAGCTTTTGGGCAGGCCCGCAAACACGCCCTCGCCGGTGGTTTGGATAACGCTGGTTTTGCCATGCATCAGTTGCTTTGCTCGCACAATGTTTCCACCTAGCGCGGCGCCTATGCTTTGATGGCCCAGGCACACGCCCAAAATCGGCAATTTACCCATGAAGTGCTTTATAGCGGCCACCGAGATACCCGCCTCTGTCGGCGAGCAAGGCCCTGGCGAAATTACCAGCCTGTCGGGCGCGCGCTGCGCGATACCTTGCACCGTAATTTCATCATTGCGAAACACTTCCACCTCGGCGCCGAGTTCGCCAAAATATTGCACGATGTTGTAGGTGAAACTATCGTAGTTATCGATCATCAAGAGTTTCATACATCCTCCGCATGCCGGGTTCTGTTCGGGTGCTTTGCGTTGTTCATTCCAGCCCCTCTTCCACCAATTCGGCGGCCCGCAGCAAGGCGCGTGCTTTGTGCTCGGTCTCAGCCCATTCCAGTTCAGGCACGCTATCGGCCACTACACCGGCTGCGGCCTGCACATACAAGGTCTGGTTTTTCACAATGCCGGTGCGTATGGCAATGGCCACATCCATGTCACCCGCATAACTCAGGTAGCCGCAAGCGCCGCCATAAATGCCGCGCTTGACCGGCTCCAGCTGATCAATCAATTCCATCGCATGGACTTTGGGCGCGCCCGTTAAGGTACCCGCTGGAAACGTGGCTTTGAGCACGTCCATGCTTTGCATGCCGGGCTGGAGCACGCCTTCGACATTGCTCACGATATGCATCACATGGCTGTAGCGCTCCACGCAAAACGCATCGGTCACTTTGACGCTACCGGTCTGCGCAATACGCCCGATGTCATTGCGCGCCAGGTCAATCAACATTACATGTTCGGCGCGCTCTTTGGGGTCGTTTACCAATTCATCTTCTGCGGCTTTGTCCAATTCCGGCGTGGCGCCGCGCGGGCGTGTGCCGGCCAGCGGGCGGATGGTGACTTTGGTGTGGCCGTCGGCAATCTCCTGGCGCACCAAAATTTCCGGGCTGGCGCCGATCACATAAAAATCCGGCGCACCGTCCGCCGTCGCGCCGCTGAAGTTGTAGTAATACATATAGGGGCTGGGATTGAGCGAGCGCAAGGCGCGGTACAAACTCAGGGGTGACTCGGTGTATTTTTTCTTGATGCGCTGGCCGACCTGCACTTGCATAAAGTCGCCACCAGCAATCAATTCCTTGGCGCGTGCCACCGCAGCCAAATAATCCGCTTTAGAAAAATCACGCACCGCTGCTTGCGGCGGGCTGGGCGCTACCGCCGGTATCTGCACCGCTTGCGCCAGCTTGGCTTTGAGTGCCGCCAGGCGCGCACTGCCTTGCACATAGGCATCAGGCACCGCCGGGTCCACATAGACCATCAAATGCAATTTGCCCGATAGGTTGTCAATCACCGCCAGCTCTTCGCATTGCAAAAGCAAAATATCCGGGCAGCCTATTTCATCGGGCGGGCAGCTGGCCTCTAGTTTCTTTTCGATATAGCGCACCGCGTCGTAACCAAAGTAGCCGGCCAAGCCGCCACAAAAGCGCGGCATACCGGGCCGCAGCGCCACCTTAAAGCGCTGCTGGTAGGCGGCAATAAAGTCCAGCGGATTGCCCGCTGCACTTTCTATCACCACAGCATCGGTCAACACTTCGGTCTTGGCGGCAGCACCAAAACCGCTGCTGCGCAAAAGCGTGCGTGCAGGCAGGCCGATAAAGCTAAAGCGCCCGAAGCGCTCGCCGCCGACTACCGATTCCAGCAAAAAACTATAGGGCGCATCGCCTGTCAATTTCAAGTACAGCGACAAGGGCGTTTCCAGGTCCGCAAACGCCTGAGCGGTCAGGGGGATACGGTTAAAACCCTGGCGCGCCAGGGCATAAAACTCTTCTTTGGTAGTCACACAATTCACCTTCCCAAAAACTTAGGTACAGCGCGGCCCGGACGTGGGATATGCCACACACACCAGGCATTGGCGCTGGCCGCAAGTGCGGCGCGTTCAATCAAACAAAAAGAGGGGATGTGCGCAACAGTCCCGCGCGAAGCGCTAAGGAACTAAACCGGCAGCGAGGACAAGGACCGGCGCATAGCAGTATGGGTACGCCAGGGCCAGGCTCCCCGGTCGCTACGACCTGTGATGCTGTTGCGGTGAATAAACATGGGCTTGAGTGTAGCAAAGGCGTTTTGCAGCCTCAAAACACTAAACCCCGCGCGCCCGATCGGCGTGAAACTGGGCCACAAAAGCGCCAAATCGTTTGGCCTCCAAGGCATCGCGCACTTCTTGCATGAGGTTCAAGTAGTAGTGCAGGTTGTGGATGCTGGCCAGCATGGGCCCCAGCATTTCGCCGCAGCGGTCTAAGTGGTGCAGATAAGCGCGGCTAAATCCCTCGCGACCACCGTCGTCCCAGGACACGCCGCTGCTGCCCGCGCAGGCGTAGCAAGTGCAGCTGGTATCCAGCGGCTGGGCATCGCTTTTATGGCGTGCGTTACGAATCTTTAAATCGCCGTAGCGGCTAAACAAAGTGCCGTTGCGCGCATTGCGCGTGGGCATGACGCAGTCAAACATATCGATACCGTTTTGCACCCCGGCGATCAAGTCCTCGGGCGTGCCCACGCCCATCAGGTAGCGCGGCTTGTGCTGCGGCAGGCGCGGGGCAATGTGTTCCAGGATGCGCATCATGTGGTCCTTGGGCTCGCCCACCGACAGACCGCCCACCGCAATACCCGGAAAGTCCAAGGCCTCCAAACCGGCTAGCGACTCATCGCGCAAATGCTCAAACATCCCGCCTTGCACAATGCCAAACAAGGCGTTCGGGTTGGCAAGACGCGCAAACTCGGTTTTGCAGCGCGCAGCCCAGCGCAAGCTGAGCTCCATGGACAGGCGCGCTTCGCGTTCGGTGGTGACCTGGCCCTTGGTAGCCGCTTCCACCGACAAATAGGGGGTGCATTCGTCAAACTGCATCACGATGTCTGAATTGAGCACCGTCTGGATTTGCATGCTCACTTCAGGCGTCAAAAACAGCTTGTCGCCATTGACGGGCGAGGAAAAACGCACGCCCTCTTCGCTAATCTTGCGCATCTGGCCCAAGCTCCAGACCTGAAAGCCGCCTGAATCGGTGAGTATGGGTTTGTCCCATTTTTCGAATTGGTGCAAACCGCCAAACTTTTCCATCACGTCCAGCCCCGGCCGCATCCACAGGTGGAATGTGTTGCCCAAGATGATTTGCGCGCCCATGTCGTGCAGGCTCTGGGGCATCACGCCTTTGACCGTGCCATAGGTGCCCACCGGCATAAAAATGGGGGTTTGCACATAACCGTGGTTCAAACGCAACCGCCCCCGGCGCGCCAGGCTGCCCAGGTAGGCGCCCTCGGGGCGGGCGGGATCTAGGGCAAGCACGTCAAATTCAAGCATGCGGCGATTTTAGGCGGGGCACTTGCGGCAAAGCAGCGCTTTATGTAGACTTCGCTTTACTTTTATGAAGTAAAGGAGCTTCAAATGTCGGAAATCGCAGAAGTAGAGGCTATCGTCTCCAGTAAAGGCCAGGTCACCCTGCCTGCCGCAATGCGCGCCAAACTGGGCATTAAGCCTGGCTCGCACATCCACTTTGAATTGCGCGGGGCTGAATTGGTTATCAAGCCGGAATTGCCCATTAGCGCTTATCGGGGTATGTTGAAGGGCTACGACTTGGGCGAAATTGAGCCTGAAAAAGAGCCGGATCGGGAGTTTTAAGTGAACCTGGTTGACTCTTCGGGCTGGATTGAATACCTGCAAGACACGCCGCGCGCCGATTTATTTGCAGACGCTATCGAAGACCGCAATGCCCTTTTGGTGCCCACCATCGCCCTGTTTGAGATCCACAAAGTGCTCAGCCGCCGCCTGCCTTACGAGCTAGTGGAGCGCTGCCTCAACGTGATGCGCCTAGGCCGCGTGCTCGATTTCACCGACGCGCGCGCCATAGCCGCATCGCAGATTGCGGCCCGCCATCAACTGGCCATGGCCGACGCAGCGATGTACAGTATGGCGCAGGAATTCGGAGCCACTTTCTGGACGCAGGACGCGGATTACCAAGGCTTGGTGGGGGTGAACTACTTCCCAAAGACCTAAGCCGGTGCTTACGTGGCCCGCGCCAACAGCATCGCGTCGCCGTAACTGAAAAACCGGTAGTCCTGCGCTATCGCGTGGCGGTAGAGGGCGCGGATAGGCTCATACCCGGCAAATGCGCTGACCAGCATCATCAGACTGGATTTGGGTAAATGAAAGTTGGTCACCAGCAAATCCACGTGCTGGAACGCAAAGCCCGGGGTAATGAATATCTGCGTGTCGCCCTGTGCCTGTCCGGTCGCGGCCCAGGACTCGAGGCTGCGCACCGTGGTGGTGCCCACAGCTACCACCCGGCCGCCACGCGCTTTGCAATCGGCAATCGCTTGTTGAGTTTGCGCTGGCACTTGGTACCACTCGCTGTGCATGCGGTGCTCGGCCAGGTTTTCGGTTTTCACCGGCTGGAAGGTACCGGCGCCCACATGCAGCGTGACATAGGCGCTCTGTACCCCGCGGGCTTGCAAAGCTGCCAACAAGGCCTCGTCAAAATGCAGCGCTGCGGTGGGTGCGGCCACTGCGCCCGGCGCTTTGGCGAACACGGTTTGGTAGCGCTCGGCGTCCTGCGCCGCATCCGCGTTATCGCCCTGCTGCTGGCGTTCGATATAGGGCGGCAGCGGCATATGGCCGTGGCGCTCCATCAGCGTGTAAGGGTCATCGCCAGAGTTGTTGGACAGCACAAAACGAAACAGCGGTCCGTCTGCATCGGGCCAGCGGCCCAAGAGCGTGGCGCATAAGCCATCGTCCAGGCCCGAGGCACTGTGCAGTGCTACGGTCGCCCCCACCTCGGGCTTCTTGCTGACCCGCATATGCGCTGCCACCTGGTTGCCGCCCAGCACCCGCTCCACCAATAACTCCAACTTGCCGCCGGTCGGCTTTTCGCCAAAAAAACGCGCTTTGAGCACCCGCGTGTCGTTCATCACCAGCAAATCGCCACCCTGAAAAATATCCGCCAAGTCGCGGAAAATACGGTCCACCGGCGGGCTGTGGCTGGCGTCCAATAACCGTGAAGCGCTGCGCTGCGGAGCCGGTTGCTGGGCAATCAATTGCGCGGGCAGGTCAAAATCAAAATCGCTGAGGGTGTAGGTAGAAGACACGATGCTTGAGGGCCGGACGGACCCGTTCCAAGTGAAGAGGGCGCGATTGTGGCATGCGGGCCACAGCGTACGGCCGCTCTGCTATCGTTGCCCTATGAGCCCACCCGCCGACCGCAAAGCGCAAGCGCCTGCCGCCAAGTCCGCGCCGCAAAAAGCGCTGGAAAAGCTGGGCCTGGTGCGCGATATCGACCTGGCGCTGCACCTGCCGCTGCGTTACGAAGACGAGACCCGCATCCTCAAACTGCGCGATGCACGCGAGGGCGACACCCTGCAAATCGAAGCGCAGGTGACGCACCATGAAGTGGGCTACCGCCCGCGCCGCCAGTTGGTGGTGACGGTGGATGACGGCTCGGACACCTGCACGCTGCGCTTTTTCAATTTTTATCCGTCCATGCAAAAAGCGCTCGCAGTGGGCCAGCGTCTGCGCATCCGCGGGGAAATCAGAGGCGGCTTTAGCGGCTGGACCATGCTGCACCCGACAGCGCGCCCGGCCGGTGGCGAATTGCCCAGCGCGCTGACGCCGGTCTACCCCACGGTGGCTGGGCTACCGCAAGCCTATTTGCGCAAAGCGGTGCTCAGCGGCCTGGCACGCGCTGAACTGTCCGACACCTTTGCGCCCGGCGACCTGCGCCCGCTCAACCCGCAGGCCCAAGGCGGCTTATGGACACTGCACGAAGCGCTGGCGTTTTTGCACCACCCGCGCCCGGACGTGGCCATCGACACCTTGATGGACCACAGCCACCCAGCCTGGCAGCGCCTGAAGGCCGAAGAATTGCTGGCGCAACAGCTCTCGCAATTGCAAGCCCGGCGCGCACGCGCCGCCTTGCGCGCGCCGGTACTGCAGCCCGATGCCCGCCCTACCGCGCTACGCCAGCGCCTGCATGCCGCCCTGCCTTTTGCCTTGACGGGCGCGCAGGCGCGTGTGAGCCAAGAGATCGCCCTGGACATGGCGCGCCACACGCCTATGCACCGCCTACTGCAAGGCGATGTGGGCGCGGGCAAAACCGTGGTCGCGGCGCTGGCAGCAGCAGTGTGCATGGACGCAGGCTGGCAATGCGCGCTGATGGCGCCCACTGAAATACTGGCCGAACAGCATTTCCGCAAACTGCTGGGCTGGCTGGAGCCCTTGGGCATTACCACCGCCTGGCTCACCGGCACACAAAAAACCAAAGAGCGGCGCGCCATGTTGGAAATGATTGAAAGCGGCCAAGCGCAACTGGTGGTGGGCACGCACGCCATCATCCAGACTAAAGTGCATTTCAAAAATCTGGCGCTGGCGGTGATCGACGAGCAGCACCGCTTTGGCGTGGCTCAGCGCCTGGCGCTGCGCAACAAATTGCAGCACGAGGCGATGGAGCCGCATTTGCTGATGATGACGGCCACACCTATCCCGCGCACCCTGGCCATGAGCTATTACGCCGACCTGGATGTGTCCACCTTGGACGAATTGCCGCCGGGGCGCACACCCATCGTCACCAAAGTGCTGGCTGAAAACCGGCGCGCCGAAGTGATAGAGCGCATACGCGCGCAAGTGACGCAAGGGCGGCAGGTGTACTGGGTTTGCCCGCTGATTGAAGAGAGCGAAACGCTCGACCTGAGCAATGCCACTGCCACGCATGCTGAACTGGCAGCCGCTTTGCAATCGCCCGACGGCGCGCACCAGGTGGGCCTGTTGCACTCGCGCCTGCCGCCTGAAGAAAAAAAAGCCGTGATGGCACAGTTTGTGGCCGGCCAGATCGCGGTGCTGGTCAGTACCACGGTGATCGAAGTGGGCGTCGATGTGCCCAATGCCTCGCTCATGGTGATTGAAAACGCGCAGCGCTTTGGCCTGTCGCAGTTGCACCAGTTGCGTGGCCGTGTGGGCCGTGGTGCCGCGGCTTCGGCTTGCTTGCTGATGTATTCCACCGGCGATGCGCCGCGCCTGGGTGAGGCCGCACGCGAGCGCCTAAAAGCGATGGCCGAAACCAACGATGGGTTTGAAATCGCCCGGCGCGACCTGGAAATTCGCGGGCCGGGCGAGTTTTTGGGCGCGCGCCAGTCCGGCGACCAGATGCTGCGCTTTGCCGACTTGGCAGAAGACACGGCGCTGCTGGAGTGGGCGCGCCAAGAAGCACCCCTGCTGCTGGAGCGCCACCCGGCGCTGGCGACCAAACATGTGCAGCGCTGGCTGGGCACCAAGGCCGAATTCCTGAAGGCCTAAGGGCCACCGTAGCCCTGCGCGGATAATGCTTGCATGACGCTGACCGAACTCAAATACATCGTAGCCGTGGCCCGCGAACGCCACTTCGGCAAAGCCGCAGACGCCTGTTTTGTGTCCCAGCCCACGCTATCGGTCGCAGTGAAGAAATTGGAAGAAGAGCTGGACGTCAAGCTCTTTGAACGCAGCGCGAACGAGGTCAACGTCACGCCGCTGGGCGAAGAAATCGTGCGCCAGGCGCAAAGCGTGTTGGAGCAAGCGGCGCATATCAAAGATATCGCCAAGCGCGGCAAAGACCCGCTGGCCGGTGCGCTCAAGCTGGGCGTGATCTACACCATCGCGCCCTATTTGTTACCCGACCTAGTGCGCCAGGTCATCACCCGCACGCCGCAAATGCCGCTGATGCTGCAAGAAAACTTCACCGTCAAATTGCTAGAGATGTTACGCACCGGCGAAATCGATTGCGCCATTTTGGCCGAACCCTTTCCCGATGCCGGCCTGGCGCTTGCGCCCTTGTACGACGAGCCGTTTTTTGCCGCCGTACCCAGCAGCCACCCGCTGGCCAAACAAGACCATGTCACTGCACAAGAATTGAAAAACGAAACCATGCTGCTGCTGGGCAACGGCCACTGCTTTCGCGACCATGTGCTGGAAGTCTGCCCCGAGTTCGCGCGCTTCTCCAGCGACACCGAAGGCATACGCAAAAGCTTTGAAGGCTCGTCGCTGGAAACCATCCAACACATGGTCGCCGCCGGTATGGGCATCACCCTGGTGCCGCGCCTGAGCGTACCCGCCCAAGCCTTGCAAGCACCCAAGCGGCGCGACGCCAAACTGTTTGTCAAATACCTGCCGGTGCAAGACGGCAAAGGCATCGCCCCACCCACCCGCCGAGTAGTACTGGCCTGGCGGCGCAGCTTTACCCGCTACGAAGCCATCGCCTCACTGCGCAATGCCGTCTATGCCTGCGAACTGCCGGGTGTGACGCGGCTGTCTTAATTTGCTGGGCCATTACGCCTGCTGCAGCCATGGATACAACTGAGTTGATGCCCGCACCCGCCCCATGGCGTGCGCGTTTGGCTTTGTACCTAGACCTCATCCGCTGGAACCGCCCCGCCGGTTGGTTGCTGCTCTTGTGGCCCACGCTCAGCGCTTTGTGGCTGGCGTCCGGGGGCTTTCCGGGCTGGCATTTGCTGCTGGTGTTCACGCTGGGCACGTTGCTTATGCGCAGCGCCGGGTGCTGTGTCAATGACGTGGCCGACCGCGAGTTTGACCGGCATGTGCGCCGGACTGCGCAGCGGCCGGTAACGAGTGGCCGCTTACCAGTGCGTGAGGCGCTGGCCGTGGGCGCGGTGCTGGCCTTGCTGGCTTTTGGTCTGGTGTTGACCACCAATACCGCCACCATCTATTTATCGTTTGCAGCCCTGGCGGTGGCAATTGCCTACCCGTATGCCAAGCGCATCGTGTCTATGCCGCAGGCGGTGTTGGGGGTGGCCTTCAGTTTTGGCATTCCCATGGCCTACAGCGCGGTGCAAGGGGCGGTGCCCTGGACGGCGGCGCTGCTGCTCGTGGGCAATTTATTTTGGGTGCTGGCCTACGACACCGAATACGCCATGGTGGACCGCGACGATGATTTGCACATCGGCATACGCACCTCTGCCATCACGCTCGGGCGCTGGGACGTGGCAGCGGTGATGTTTTTTTATGCCGCTTACCTTGGCATTTGGGGCTTTTTGCTGGCGCAGGCGCTGCGCTATCCCGCTTGGATAGCAGGCCTGGCCGTAGCGGCAGCGCAAGCGCTGTGGCATTACCGGCTGATACGCCTGCGCGAGCGGGACCACTGTTTTACCGCCTTTAGGCAAAACCATTGGCTAGGATTTGCGGTGTTTGTGGGCATTGCGCTGAGCCTACCCTGGTAGCGCGCTTTCGCAGTCAAGCACCTACACACCAAAGATGCGCGCCAGGCGCACACCAAAACCTTGTATCCACGGCGCCACATAGCGAAGGCGTGGGCGCTTGGCTTCGCAAGCCTTCACGATAGCGGCGACCACCGAATCCGTACTTTCGGCTTCTAAAAAGCTAAAAGTGCGTTTCTCTTCAGCCTGCATTTTTTCCTTTTGGTCATGGAAGTAAGAGTCCGGGCCCATCCAGGCGTATTTGCTGGCGCTAATGCTTTGGTTAAATCCGGTGTGGATGGCGCCGGGTTCGACCACGCAGACCGCAACGCCTTTGCCTAGCTGGTCCATCTCAGCGCGCAAGCCTGCTGCGGCTGCCGATAGCGCGAACTTGGTCATCGAGTACGGCATCACAAAAGGAAAAGGCACGCGCCCGGCTATCGAGCTGATAAACACGACCGTGCCGCGCTGGCGCACAATCATGCCGCGCAGGGCCACTTGCGTGAGCGCCAGTGTGGAAAACAAATTAACTTCAAATAGGCGGCGCACCCGGTCCATATCCACTTCGGCCAGCGAGCCCGATTCGCCCAAAGCGGCGTTGTTCACCAAGACATCGATGTCACGCCCGGCGATTAGCGCGCGGTCTTGCGCATCCGTGATATCGAGCTTGAACACTTCGATGGACAAACCGCTCGCTGCGCATTCCTTGCGCAAGGCCTGGGCCTGGTCCTCGTTGATAGTGGTCGCCAGCACCTGGTGGCCGCGCGCGGCCAGGGCCAAGGCGGCATCGTGGCCGATGCCGGACCCGGCGCCGGTGATAAGAATGGTTTTGCCCATGGTCTGGACTTTCTAGATTTAACAGCGGTGATGCAGCGCACATAGCCCACTGCTGCTAGATGTGCACCAGAGGGCATCTGCCGCAAGGTAAAAATCGGCGAAATAGCCGGATAAGGGCGCCAACTGAATGGTCTGTTGAATCCCAATTGCGTCATTGCGAGCGCAGCGAAGCAATCCATTGTGGCTTACAAGCCAGGCACTTATGGATCGCCGCGTCGCTGCGCTCCTCGCGATGACGGACCCATGCAGGCCGTTGCGCCCGCTGGGGGCTTTATTTGGCGCTCAGACACTCGCTCATGAATTTTTTGCGCTCGTCGCCTTTGAGCTCTTTGGTCTTAGCGTCCGCGTTACAGGTCTTCATTTTGTTTTGCTGCGTCGAGCCGGCTTCGGATGCGACAGGCGCCGGTGGCTTAGCGCTCAAGCACTCGCTCATGAATTTTTTTCGCTCATCGCCTTTGAGCTCTTTGGTTTTGGCATCGGCATTACAGGTGCCCATTTTGTTTTGCTGATCGGTAGCTGCCCAAGCGCCACCGGCGATCAATGCCAGGCTAAAAGAGAGCGCAGTAAATACCTGTTTCATACAAACCTCCATCAATTAAATCAATAAGCCGCGTTCACGGCAGCAGCAGGTTTTGCTGCGGGTGCCAGCATACAACGCCTGTGCGACGTCTTGCGCGTAAAGCGGACTGCGTAGCGATTTGCTTGATTCAGCACAAGTGCGCGCACCGGCAATTCGCCGCCTCGGACGGTAACGCGGGTGCCACCGCCTAAAATCGTCGTCATGCCTTCCGTCAAAACCGAACTTCTGGCAGCGCTGGCCGCTTCGCTGGAAACCCTGCTCCCCGGCGCAGGCAGCCAAACGGCCCTTGAGTCGCCCAAAGTCGCCGCCCATGGCGACTTCGCCAGCACTGCCGCCATGCAATTGGCCAAACCGCTGAAAAGTAACCCGCGCCAGGTGGCTGAGCAATTGCGCAGCCTGCTGCTGGCGCAAGCCGCTTTTGTGCAGTGGGTGCAAGACATTGACATTGCCGGGCCAGGCTTTATCAATATGCGTTTGCGCCCTGAGGCAAAGCAGCAGGTAGTGCGGGAAATTTTGCACACCACAGCGGGCTTTGGCCAGCAAGCGCCCAACGGGCAGCGCGTGCTAGTGGAGTTTGTGTCCGCCAACCCAACCGGGCCTTTGCATGTAGGCCATGGCCGCCAAGCGGCGCTGGGCGATGCGATTTGCAATTTGCTACACACCCAGGGCTGGGATGTGTACCGCGAGTTTTATTACAACGACGCCGGTGTGCAAATCAACACTCTGGCCACCAGCACGCAATTGCGCGCACGCGGGATGCGCCCGGGCGACACCGGCTGGCCCACCGACCCCGAGGACCCGGCAAGCAAAGCTTTTTACAACGGCGACTACGTCGCCGACATTGCTGAGGACTTCAAAGCGGGTAAGACGGTGGTGTCGGACGATAGGCAATTTACCGCCAGCGGAAATATCGACGACCTGGACAACATCCGCGAATTTGCCGTCGCCTATTTGCGCCGCGAACAAGACCTAGACCTCAAAGCCTTCGCCCTGCACTTTGACAACTACTACCTGGAAAGCAGCTTGTACAGCAGCGGGCGGGTAGCGGCCACGGTGGAAAAATTGCAAGCCGCCGGCAAGACCTACGAGCAAGACGGCGCCTTGTGGCTGCGCTCCACCGACTACGGTGATGACAAAGACCGCGTCATGAAAAAGCGCGACGGCAGCTACACCTATTTCGTGCCGGACGTGGCCTACCACATCGCCAAATGGGAGCGCGGATTCAGCAAAGTCGTCAACATCCAGGGCACCGACCACCACGGCACGATTGCTCGGGTGCGCGCCGGTTTGCAAGCGGCGGGCGTGGGCATCCCTCAGGGCTACCCGGACTATGTGCTGCACACCATGGTGCGCGTGGTGCGCGGTGGCGAGGAAGTGAAAATTTCCAAACGCGCAGGCAGCTATGTCACCTTGCGCGACCTGATTGAATGGACCAGCGCCGATGCAGTGCGTTTTTTCCTGCTCAGCCGCAAACCCGACACCGAATACACCTTCGATGTGGACTTGGCAGTGGCCAAAAACAACGACAACCCGGTCTATTACGTGCAGTACGCGCATGCGCGCATCTGCTCGGTGCTGACGGCCTGGGGTGGTGACAGCGCGCAACTGGCGACTGCCGACCTGAGCCCGCTCGCCAGCCCCCAAGCGCAGGCGCTGATGCTGCTGCTGGCCAAGTACCCCGATATGCTGAGCGCCGCCGCCCAAGACTTTGCGCCGCATGATGTGACTTTTTACCTGCGCGAGCTAGCCGCCTGCTACCACAGCTATTACGATGCCGAGCGCATTTTGGTGGACGAAGAGCCGGTGCGCCTGGCACGCCTGGCCTTGGTGGCGGCGACGGCGCAGGTATTGCACAATGGCCTAGCCGTGCTGGGGGTAAGCGCACCGCGCAAAATGTAATTATTCAAGGCAACAAGACATGCAAAAACAACGCGGCGGAACCTTTTTGGGTTTTGTATTGGGACTGGTAGTTGGCCTGGGCATTGCCATGGGAGTGGCCTTTTATGTAACCAAAGTTCCGCTCCCATTTATGAACAAAGGACAAACGCGTGGCGCTGACCAAAACGACGCCGAGGCCAAGAAAAACAAAGATTGGGATCCCAACGCGCTAATCGGTGGCAAACCGGTAACCAAAACTGCTACGCCCGAAGCCCCTACCGACACCGCATCCACGCCGAGCGAGCAAGTGCCTGCTGCGCCTGCAATCATTCCCCTACCCCTGCCGGTCCCGGTACCTGCCCCATCTGCTGCGGACCCGATCGGTGCCTTGGCTAACGCTAAAGCCGGCCCTGCGGGCTTGGGCCAAACCACTTATTTTGTACAAACAGGCGCCTTCCGTTCGGTTGATGATGCCCAAGGCCAGCGCGCAAAACTGTCGCTCTCGGGCGTTGAAGCATTGGTCCTCGAGCGCGAGCAGACTGGACGCCCGATCTACAAGGTGCGCGTGGGGCCGTTTGAAAAAATCGATGACGCCGAACGCGCCAAAGAAAAGCTAGACAAATCCGGCATGGACACTGTGCTTGTCAAAGTACAGCGCTAACTGCCCCAGTTTTCACCATTTAATTTGCAGCGATGCGGAGCACCTATGAATTTCACACGACGTAATTTTGAGCAACAAACTGTCGCGGGCCTATTGACCTTAATGGTCCCTGCTCTGGCCCAAGCCCAGTTCAAAAAGCCCGTCGCCGGGACCGACTACCAAGTCTTACAGACCAGAGCTCCGGTTGAAGCACCGGCGGGGAAGGTGGAGGTCGTAGAGTTCTTTTGGTACAACTGCCCGCACTGCAATGCCTTTGAGCCCGGGCTGTCGGATTGGGTAAAAAAATTACCCAAAAACGTGGTTTTTCGCCGGGTTCCGGTGGCCTTCAATGACAGCTTTGTGCCGCAACAGCGTCTTTTCTACACCCTGGAAGCGATGAGCCTGCTTGAAAAATTACACACCAAGGTTTTTGCCGCCATCCATGTAGAGAAGCTCAACTTGTCCAAAGGCGACGCAATCGTGGAATGGGTGGGGAAAAACGGGGTGGACCAGGCTAAGTTTCTGGCGCAATACAACTCTTTTGGGGTAGTGACCAAGGCCCAAAAGGGATCGCAGCTCCAAAAAGCGTACAACGTGGAAGGCGTCCCGGCGCTGGGTGTGGCCGGTCGGTTTTATACCGATGGCACCATGGCCGGGAGCATGGAACGCGCCCTATTGGTGGTGCAGGCACTCATAGACGATGCCAGCGCGCATAGCGCCTGATTCCAGGCCACCGCCTGGGCAAACCGCAAACTTCTTTGCCCGACGCCCCTGAATTGCGGGGTTTTATGCAAAAGTGCTGGATAGAATGCACGATTAATGCTTTCAGCAATTTTCGTGCCTTTATGAAATCAAGCTTAATCATTCCATTCATGATCGCCATCGGCCTGGGGCAACCCGCATCGGCTGAAAAGGCCGACCGCAACAAGCCGATGAATATCGAAGCGGACAACATGCGCTACGACGATGCCCAGCAACTGACGGTCTTTACGGGCAAGGTACTTTTAACGAAAGGCTCGATTGTGATGCGCGCCACTCGGCTTGAAGTACGCCAAGACGCGGCGGGCCGCCAGGTCGGCCACGCGACGGGGACCGCCAAGGAGCGTGCATTTTTCAGGCAAAAACGCGATGGGGCGGACGAATTCATTGAAGGTGAAGCTGAAAATTTGGTCTACGACGGTAAAGCGGATACCCTGCGCTTGGAAACCAACGCCGTGATGCGTCGCTACCGAGGTGGTGCTTTGGCAGACGAGGTAGCCGGTGCATTGATTTATTACGACAGCGCGGCTGAGAAATTCAGCGTCGACGGCAGCTTGGCTGGCTCTGGTACGGGCGGCAGGGTGCGTGCCGTGATAACACCCAAACCCGATAGCGGTGACGCGGCAAGCAACGCACCGGCGCGCAATGCAACGCCCGCCACGAGTAAATAGCCATGCGACGGGATTCGAGCGCTGTGCCTGCTCCGGCAAACGCTAATCCAGCATCGTCCTTAAATGCACCGACATCGATCGACGTACTCGAAGCCCGGCACCTGCAAAAATCCTACGCCAGCCGCAAAGTCGTTAAAGACGTATCCCTGACTTTACGCACCGGCGAAGTGGTGGGATTGCTAGGCCCCAATGGTGCGGGTAAGACCACCTCTTTCTACATGATCGTCGGCCTGCTGCGCGCGAGCGCGGGCACCATCACCATTGACGGCCACAACATCGAGCACATGCCCATCCACAGGCGGGCGCGCTTGGGTCTAGGCTATTTGCCACAGGAGGCGTCGATCTTCCGCAGACTCAACGTGGAAGAAAATGTACGTGCCGTTTTGGAGTTGCAGCGCGACGACAATGGCAAAGCCTTGTCCAACGCGGAAATCGAGTCGCGTCTCACCGGTTTGCTGCAGGACTTGCGCGTCGAGCACTTGCGGCTGTCGCCGTCTTTGGCGCTCTCGGGCGGCGAGCGCAGGCGAGTCGAAATTGCCCGTGCTTTAGCGACGCGGCCGCGCTTCATGCTGCTCGATGAACCCTTTGCAGGCATAGATCCCATTGCGGTGATCGAAATCCAGCGCATCATTAATTTTCTGAAAAGTCGCAATATAGGCGTGCTGATCACAGACCATAACGTGCGCGAAACGCTAGGTATTTGCGACCATGCCTACATCATCAGCGAGGGGGGTGTGCTGGCCGAGGGCTTACCCTCCGAGATTGTCGAAAATCCTGACGTACGGCGCGTGTATTTGGGCGAAAACTTCCGGATGTAAGCCCGTGGTAGCTATGCATCCAAGGTCCCGTAAAACACCTAAGGCCCATCGCACAGGGCTGAGCGTGTGCCTTGGTGTGATGCGGCCAAAGGCGGGACCAGCGCTATGAAGCAAGGCCTATCGCTACGCGTATCGCAGCATCTGGCGCTAACGCCGCAGTTGCAGCAATCTATACGCCTGCTACAACTCTCCACACTCGAGTTATCGCAAGAAATAGAGCAAATGCTCGAAGCCAACCCCTTTCTTGAGCTGGACCACGAAGCCGCCGAGCGCGAGCAATTTGGCTTGGAACAAGTCGACAGCTTGGTGAGCCAGGGCGACCGACTGAGCGAAGCGCCCACGCCCACCGTCAGCGACTACAGCAGCACGGTGTCTAGCGAAAGTACGCGCGACGAAGACGCCACACCGCTGTCCGCTGAGCCCGGCGGCGACGACGCCATCAGCTGGGAAGGCGATGGCACCACCGAAACCACGCCCGATGACGGCGAATGGGGCGGCGACGCCAAAGCCAAATCCAACAACCTGGGCGACGACGAAGACAAAGACGCCACCGAACTGGCGCGGGTGCAAGAGTCTTTGCAAGCGCATTTGCACCGGCAGGCGCTGCGCTTGCGGTTGAGCGATAGCGACCAAGCGGCACTGCGCTTTTTGATTGAATCGCTCAACGACGACGGCTACCTGGAAGACACCTTGGAAAGCCTCGCCCAGGGCCTGGCCGGTGACGACTACGAGCAAGTGGAAGACCTGGTGCACCACTTCACCGTGGCGCTTGGCCTCTTGCACAGCTTGGACCCGGTAGGCGTGGGCGCGCGCGATTTGGGTGAGTGCCTGCGCTTGCAAATTGCCGCCCTGCTGGCCAATAGCCGCGCAGAACTGGACGAAGACGACTACCCGGTAGACCCGGCCGATGACGACGACGAGACGGCGATCTTGCGCCACCGTGTGGAGGTGCTGGAAGTGGCGCTGCGTGTTTGCCTGCAACCCTTGGACTTGCTGGCGCGACGCGACATCAAGCGCCTGGTACAAATTGGCGTAGGCAGCGACAGCCTGGTGCGCGAAGCGATTGCGCTTATTGCGCGCCTAGAGCCCAAGCCGGGCCGGCGTTTTGTGGATGTGGAGCGCAACATCATCGTGCCCGATGTGCTGGTTACGGCCATTCACAAAGAAGGCATGACGCCGCGCTTTCGGGTGCAGCTGAACCCCGAAGTGATGCCGCGCTTGCGGGTGCACGATATTTACGCCAATGTGCTGCGCAACCACAAAGCCAGCTCCAGCCACGCCGGTTTGCAACAGCGCTTGCAAGAAGCGCGCTGGTTCATCAAAAACATCCAACAGCGTTTTGACACCATCTTGCGCGTCAGCACTGCCGTGGTGGAGCGCCAAAAAAACTTCTTTACCCACGGCGAACTGGCGATGCGCCCGCTGGTGCTGCGCGAGATCGCCGAAGAGCTGGGCTTGCATGAATCGACGATCAGCCGCGTGACCACCGCCAAGTACATGGCCACGCCCTATGGCACGTTTGAGCTGAAATATTTTTTCGGCTCCGGGCTGGATACCGAGTCCGGCGGCAGCGCCTCCAGCACTGCGGTGCGCGCCATCATCAAGCAATTTATCCAGGCCGAAAACCCCAAGAAACCACTCAGCGACAACCAGTTGTCCGAGATGCTGAAAGAGCAAGGCATTGAATGCGCACGCCGCACCGTGGCCAAGTACCGCGAAGGCCTGAAGATCGCGCCGGCCAGCTTGCGCAAAGCGCTGTGAGCGCACCCCATCACGCACTCCACAACGCGCCCCGGCGCAGCACCACGGCATGAACCAGTTACAGATTTTTTTACCCTGCGCCGCCGGCGTGGAAGACTACTTGTGCGGCGAGGTGCAAACGATTACCGACTTGCCCGCGCAGTCGATTCAGCGCTGGCGCGGCGGCGTGATGCTGCAAGGGTCGTGGCGGGCAGTGCTGCTGCTTAACTTGCATTGCCGCTTGGCGCAGCGCGTAATGGTGCAACTGTCGCACACCGACTACCGCAGCGAACAAGATTTGTACCGTGCCGCCGCTGCCGTGGCCTGGGAAATTTGGTTTACACCCAAGCAAAGCATCAAAGTGGAAGTGACGGCGCAGCACAGCCCGCTGACCTCGCTGAATTTTGCCGCCCTCAAAATCAAAGATGCGGTGTGCGACCGCTTTCGCGACAAAGCCCATGGCGTGCGCCCGGACGTGAACACCCGCTGGCCCGATGTGCGCATCTTTGCGCACCTGACGACCGACCAGTGCGCGCTGTATATCGACACCTCGGGCGAAGCGCTGTTCAAGCGCGGCTGGCGCGAAGACACGGGAGACGCGCCCCTCAAAGAAACCCTGGCCGCCGCCATGATTGCCGCCAGCGGCTGGGCCGATGGTGACGCGGATTTGCTTCCCCTTTACGACCCGTGTTGCGGTAGCGGCACGGTGGCGATTGAAGCGGCGCAAATCGCCTGCAATATCCCGCCAGGGCATTTGCGGCACTTTGCTTTTGAGAAATACCTGCCCTTTCAGGCGCATGTGTGGCAAGCCATTCGCCAGGAGGCGCAAGCGCGCATCATCCACCCCGAGCTCGGCGACGCGCCCCTAATTTACGGCAGTGATGTGTCGCACCGCATGGTTGATTTTGCAGAGCGCAATGCGCAGCGCGCCGGTGTGGCCGGGGTCATCAGCTTTCGCGGCGGCGATGCTTTGCAGCGCATGCCGCCCATCGAAGGCGGCGGCGTGATGCTGCTCAACCCGCCCTATGGTGAGCGCATTGAAGTAGGCGGCGTGGCCGGCGAAGGCGCGCGCTTTGGCGCCCGCGAGGTGGCGCAGACCGAGGAAGGCGGCGCCTTCTTCAACCAACTGGCCAGCCACTGGAAAAAACACTTTAGCGGCTGGAGCGCCTGGGTGCTGACGCCCGACCTGAAACTGCCAGGCAAGATGCGCCTGAAAGAATCGCGCCGGGTGCCGCTATGGAACGGGCCTATTGAATGCCGATTGTTCAAGTTTGATCTGGTGGCTGGGCGTATGGACAAAAGCAAGATGGAGCCCGCAGCGACTCCGGGCCAAGCGCAAAGCAAAGTCTGACACGGCGTTGCACTATTGCATGGCAACACACCTAAGGAAGCTCTGCATAAGTGCAAATCCGTCATTGCGAGCGCAGCGAAGCAATCCATTTTGGTTTGCCAATCAAGCACTTATGGATCGCCGCGTCGCTGCGCACCTCACGATGACGGACTTGTGCAGACCTTCCCTAAGCGCATCAGGGGAAAGCGCGAAAACCGAAACCTTTGCTCCAGCGGCGACCCGCGCCGACACCGCGCAGCGCCCGCTATGGGTGCTGGATACCAACATCGTGCTCGATGTATTTCTCTTTGCCGACCCTGCCGCCCAGCCGCTGCGCGAGGCCTTGGCGCAAGCGCACATCCGCTGGATCAGCACCGCGCCCATGCGCGAGGAACTAGCGCGGGTATTAGGCTACCCCCATATCGCAAAACGCATGGACTTTTACCAGCGCAGCTTTGAGGACTTGCTGCGCGACTTCGACGCGTACAGCCACCATGTAGAAGTAGCTCCACGCGCCCCGCTGCGCTGCAAAGACCCGGACGACCAGCGTTTTATCGACCTGGCGCTGGCGCACCAGGCGGGCTTGCTAAGCAAAGACCGTGCAGTCTTGTGCATGGCTAAGCGATTGCGGGCGCTGGGGGTGCCCTACGTGGGCGCCGTGTTTACCTGAATACGCTATGCACCAGTACAAACTGGTCATTGCGAGGCCGCAGGCCGTGGCAATCCATGACTTCAAGCCTGCATGGATCGCCGCATCGCTGCGCTCCTCGCGATGACTTGTTTACGCGGAACCCCTAAGCTGCGCGCTATTGTTTTGCCGAAGGCACATTGTCTGGGCTTGAAGCGATGCGTGCTTTTGGCGCGCTGCCGACCGCCCCACCCGGTGGAATGCAAAACCCCACTTGCACTGTAAAAATAGAGGCGATTTTGTTGAGGGTTTCCACGGTGGGGTTGCCGGTGCCGCTTTCAATTTGCCGCAGCGCCTGGACGCTGATTCCGCGGTGCTTGGCAAACTCTGGCTGCGTGAGTTGGCTTATTTTTCGCATGGCGACCACAGCCTCTGAGACAGACAATTCGCCCCTGCGAATAGATGCGTAAAACTGGTCGCGACGCGCCATTTGCGCATCGGTCGACGGTTTTGATTTGAGTCGTTTATCCATGGTTTGGCGCATCCTTTTGGATTGAGGGCAAGCGCGGTAGTCGCTCCAACTGCTGCCATTGCTTCTCGATGGACTTTTTACATTGCGTAAGAATGTCTTCTTCCACGCCGCAATCCCTGGCTATTTTTTCCAGGTCATAGGAGCGGCCAAACTCATTGAGCGCGTGTTCAATCACGGGGATTTCGTCGCCGGGCAGCTCGAGGCTTTCGATTATTTGCGTCCAGTCGTCTTGGCGCACGCCCTGCTTGTCGCGCCACAGGCATGACCTGGCGACCACTTCGGGGTCTTTGAACATGGGCGCAAAGTCAAACAAGGGCGTTAAGGCGATTTGGCCATCCACCGTCCTTTGGATAGCGGTATTGCGCGCGTGGTTGTCGGTATTGCGCATGGCAAGATTCAAAACGTCGCGCTTGATGAATTCGATGGTTTGCGACAAAGGGTCATCGACCACGCTGCGGATGCCGGCCAGCAGCGCTTGCTGTGTGTGGCTGTGTCCAAATCCGCGCTGGCCCACTATGCTGGCCACACTTTCTTGGTGCAACCTATGGAGCATTCCGTGCTGGCGCACCCGGTCAAAACGGCGCACAAACAGCATTTCGCCCAGCAGCTTGTGGTCATTCCTGCAATGGAGCCCGCAGGCCGCTGCCAAGCGCAGGTAGGCGGCCTCGTTGCGCAGCACGGCGCGGTCATCGTCATGGCGGCCTCGGGGCAGCTTTACCAGCCAATGTTCGTGCGCCATGCTGTCGTCAAGTGCCAGGTCTGCGAACCATCGACCATCGGCGTTGGTGGTCAGCAAAAATTTGGGGGCCACGCCTTGCACGCCGGTAGTCCCGGCTGCCAGCATGGAGTGCAGGGTGATGTGTTCAAGAAACTCTTCGCTTCGGTCGGCGATGTCTTGCAAGGCAAATCCTGTTGCCGCTACTTGGGACGGGTCCTTCGCTGCTTCGTCTTTGTAAAAGTACACCGCCGAGCTAATCCGCAGGTTCCCGACAGGATTGAAAGCGCCCGCCATCAGCAGGGGCGCGATTACATCGTCATCGGTATCGGCCAATTGGAGCTTGGACAGCAAATAAGCGCGGCCCCTGCCCTGCGGCACCAGGTCATAAAGAAAGGGCGCCGGGCGACGATCAGGCTCTGGGCCCGTCAAGCCTTCCACCATGGGCTCAGCGGCGATAGCCACCGGAAGCCGCAGCGATACCGGCACGCCGACTCCACCAAACACATAGGAATCCAGGTAGTTCACGCGCATGCGATTACTGGAAAACGCAGTCAATTCCGCAGCGGCATGCCACTCGCCCGCGTGGTGGACTTCGATGAAGGTATTTTGGGGGTAGTCCATTATTTATCTATTTTAATGGATAATAAAGTTCAAATATAAATTTTTAGTTCTATTTAAATAGGTATATTATAAATTTTTTCGACTGATAGCTCAGACCCGACGGGACTGTATGTCCAGCGCTTTATCGACCCTGTGCGACGCGCAGCACGCGCCGCGAAGCGCCAAGCCATGGCCGCGTGCCTATATCGAGCAATCAGTTAAACGGAAGCGTCACGGAACGCTCTCAGAACTGTGTTGATCCGCGTCTGATAACCAGCCCCTTGCGCCTTGAACCATTCAAGTACATCTTGATCCACGCGCAGCGAAATGGACGCCTTGGCAGGTAAGGGCTTCAAGCCCTTGCGGACCATGCCACGCACAATGTGCTTTACGTCAGCCTCGGGGTGTTCTAGCGTCGGCTTCACATTGTTAGCGTCGGACTTCAGTCGCGCCAAATCGGTTTTGGATTTCATCGAAGTAGGTTTGCGACTCGCGCTTGCTTGCTTTTCGGAACGAGATGATGCGGATTTCATATTCACTCTCTGTATGTACGACTGAAACAGGTATGCCAGCGAGCAAGCCAAGGGTTACAAAGCGCTGTTCGCCTAGGAAGAGCGGTCATCTTCAAAGGTGAACGTATCGTGAGATCAAATTGACTTTCCCGGCCTGTGCGCAAAGTCCCCCGCAAGCCATGCCATTTCAACTGGTGAGACAACATAAGTTGTCCCATTGCTGTCTTGTTTGAATACGAAACCATAACTGAACTCAGTTTCAGCTGGAACCCAGAATACGCACGGCTCATGGCGAAAATCGCCCTCCCATCCCTTTTCAGCGGCGGCGTTCTTTGCACCTTCCCAACTACGCAGAAAACTATTCAGGTCGCTTGGATCGATATCGTTCTTACGATCTGAGCCCTTCATTCGTTCAACCAGATCAGTGATGGTTTCTTGTACTGTCTTCAAGTTTTCCCACCCCATATCAATGGGTGAGGTCTCGTAGGTATGCCAATTCATTAGTTTTCCAATTTCTCTTATAGTGCACAGTGTGTCGGTGCGACGCCTAACGTTAGAGGCCACCGGCATGCAGCAAACGCCGCGAAGCGGTAACCTGCTGCTGCGTGCCCGTGTGGGCCGACCAGTTAGCCATTGGTTTCTGGCAAACTCGCCTTGCCGTCTTTCACAAACTCAACCAACTGAATGGTTCGACGATAGTGCGCACCAAGCAGTTTCAGGCTGACCTCTGGATTTCCTGTGCGCTCATGAAGCTCTTTGACGCTCTTGAAGCCAAGAAACTTGGCCATGTCCTCGCACATGGACATAAACGTCTTGTTCTGTGCCTGCGTGAGTTTCATTTCTTCGAGTTGGGCGCGCTTCCTCTCAACGGAAACCTGCGTGATGTACTTCATTGAAGTCGCATAAGCCTTTGCAGCAGCTACTGCCGAGCCAGCCAAAATTCCAACGGACTTGGCCACTTGTAACGCCACATCTGTATTGAGCAGGATATCCAGCCAGCCTGGCGATGCGTACGATATTGACTTAACTTCAGGGCGGTAGCGAGGGGGAACCTGATAATGGAAAACCACATAAATATTCACATAGCTGTAACCACCCTTCCACGGGTACCCTTCGAAAGCCTCGTTGATTCGTACTCTATCACGAGGATCAAGCGGCGTATCCATGCAGTAAATGAACGCATAGCACTGAGAGAACGCGTGCGGAAACGTATACAAATCCTCAAGTTTCCAGCGCCCGTCCAAAAGGACACGGTACGAACCCTCGTCAACGCGCATTTTTTCCGACTCCTCGTCTTCGTCTTCGATTTCTTCATTTTTGTCGTGCACGTATGGTCTCCCTTGCGATGGCTAACGTTGGAGGTGACCGAGGGGTTAGGCCTCGATGCTGGGCGCTTCATCTTCACTTCCGTCGACACCTTCCGTTGGTTTGGTCGCCCAACCGATGAGGAACTGAATCGGTTTGGTCAATGCTTTGTGAACCTTGAGCGCTGTTGACGAAGCCGAGTCGATCCTGTATATCCACTTCCCGAGTCGTTCGAGAACGTCCGCATTACTCGCCGACTCCTTTTTCAGCGCCTCTCGTTCTATGCAGACGAAACCGAAAAGGCGTTGCAGGTTCTTGCTTAGTCCTTTCGCACCGTACACCCGATACAGCGAAATTGCAATGCGGGCTGATTCAAGCGCTTCTAGCAGAGCCTTGCGCAACGCCAGAGCGATGTTGCTGGCAACTACGTTTTCGATTAGTGCATTGAGCTCCATTGAGAGTTCTTGTAGCTCATCGGCCGTAAGGTCAATTTCAGACCAGTCGTCGCGTAGTGCCTCAGAGCAAAACTCAAGGCGGGCCATTACTTCAGCGGTCAAATGCGGAATTGCGAGACTCTCTCGATTCGATTGAAGATGTAACGGAGAGAAGACTGCTCTGATCTGAGGGAAGCACGAAAGGTAGATCCCATGATTCAGCTGCGGATTGAGCTTTATGGTGTTCTCAGCGTCGTCTAGCATTTCGTTTAAAAGCACGAGCCGACGAGCAACCTCAACGTCATGTCGATCAGTTACGCCGAGAACCTCGGCCCATACCTCAAGCATTCGTTGCTTTGGATCGCCGGAAACCACGTTCTTGAGTAGTACATGAAGACGGCTCGCTGGATTGGATTCTGGTGGCATAGTAAAGTAATTGGACTTCGAGGCCTAACGCAATTTAGATCGTAAAACCTGGTTAACACTTCCAGATCGGGTGGATACATCCGGATGATTTAAATTCTATTTCGTTAAGTATATGTTTTTTGGCAACATATGAATGGTGCATAAATGAGGGAATATGAAAGTCAGGATGACTTTAAATTCTGCACCTCATTGGCGCACCCATCGACGCCAAGTTGCCGCCAATGCGTCCCACCAAAATGGATCGCCACGTTGCTTCGCGCCTCGCGATGACGCAGATTTGGAAACCTGTTTTTGCGTTAAGAGCGCATTTTTTCGTCAAGCGCTAATACCTGTAGCGCTTACCTATTCCGCCCCAAGCAATAAGCCACCACAGCATTCGCATGCCCATGCCCCATGCCATGCTCGGCCTTCAGCCAATTCACGATTTCCATGTGCTTGGCGCCGCTGCGGGATTCCACCAGCGCAAACCAGTGGGCCATGGGTTGGCCGTATTTCTTTTCGATGGAGGGGAAGTAAGAAGCAGGCCCTTGGACCGTGGGTACGTTTGCCATGGTGCGCCTTAGCCGGGGATATTGGGTTCCACCAGGTTGGCCAGCTGGGCCAGCGATTCTTGCCAACCCAGATAGCAAATTTCCAGCGGCATGACCTCGGGGATGCCGCTTTGGGTGATGTTGATTTCTGTGCCGCAGATGACGCCTTGCAGCGTAACCAGCACTTCCAGCGTGCCGGGTAAATTCGGGTCTTCAAAGCGGTCGGTGTAGCGCAGGCGCTCGCCGGGCACCAGTTCCAGGTATTCGCCGCCAAAAGAATGCGCGCCGCCGGTGCTGAAGTTGTGAAAGGACATCCGAAATGTGCCGCCCACGCGCGCGTCCATGTGGTGCACGGTGCAGCTAAAGCCATAGGGCGCTATCCATTTGGCCATGGCCGTGGGCTCTATAAAAGCGCGATACACCTTGTCGGGTGTGGCGCGCAGAACGCGGTGCAAATGAACGCTGCGGTCTGTCATGCTGCCCTCGGGGTTTAGAAGGGAATATCGTCGTCCATGTCGTCAAAGCCACTGGCCGGGCGCGCGGCGGGCGCGGTGCGGGCCGGGGCGGGTGCGGAGGGGCGCGCTGCCGGGGCGGCGCGGCGCTGGCTGCCGTCATCGCCTTCGCCGGGGCCACCCATGCCTTCGCGGCCACCGAGCAGTTGCAATTCGGTAGCGATGATGTCCACGGTGTTTTTCTCGACGCCGGCCTGGTCGGTGTATTTGCCGTATTTCAAGCGGCCTTCGATGTAGGCGGGGCGGCCTTTTTTGAGGTATTCCCCAGCAATTTCGGCCAGGCGGTCGTAAAAGGTGACGCGGTGCCACTGGGTGTCTTCTATCGACTCGCCAGTGTTTTTGTCTTTGCGGCGGCTGCTGGTGGCGATGCTGACATTGGCCACGGCCTGGCCGGAGGGTAGGTAACGGATTTCGGGGTCGCGGCCGCAGTTGCCGACGAGGATGACTTTATTGACGGATGCCATGGGGTTTCTCCAAGATAGTGGGCCATTATCCCGCCTTTGAAAAGCGCTGGCGATGCGGGAAAGTGCTTAGGCCGCTAGCAGGCACCCCAAAGGGCGAAGCCGGGGTTGGGCGCCCGCAAACCGCCGCTTGGCGATAATGCGCGGTTTGGCTGGGCGCGCACGTTTTGAACACTCCACACACTCCGATCAACTTGGCTGCCGAACTGGGCGAGGAGGCCGGCACCTACCTGGGGCGCAGTTTGCGCCAGCCCAGCATCAGCATTCGGGGGGCGCGCACCCACAATCTGAAAAACATCGATCTGGACCTTCCGCGCAACCAGTTGGTGGTAATTACCGGCCTGTCCGGCTCCGGCAAATCCAGCCTGGCCTTTGACACGCTCTACGCCGAAGGCCAGCGCCGCTATGTGGAAAGCCTGTCCACCTACGCGCGGCAGTTTTTGCAGCTGATGGACAAGCCCGATGTGGACATGATCGAGGGCCTGTCGCCAGCCATCTCCATCGAGCAAAAAGCCACCAGCCACAACCCGCGCTCCACCGTGGGTACGGTCACCGAAATCCACGACTACCTGCGCCTGCTGTTTGCCCGCGCCGGTACGCCCTACTGCCCTGACCACGGCCAGCCCCTGCAAGCGCAAACCGTCAGCCAAATGGTTGATGCGGTGCTGGCGCTGCCGCAGGACACGCGGCTGATGATTCTGGCGCCCGTGGCGCGCGAGAAAAAAGGCGAGTTTCTAGATGTGTTTGCGCACATGCAGGCGCAAGGCTATGTGCGCTTTCGCATCAATGGCGTGGTCTATGAAGCGCAAGACTTGCCCCTGCTCAAGAAAAATGAAAAGCACGATGTCGATGTGGTGGTAGACCGGCTGAAAGTGCGCCCCGAGTTGCAACAACGCCTGGCCGAAAGCTTTGAAGCCGCGCTGCGCCTAGCCGCAGGCCGCGCGATTGCGCTGGAGATGGACAGCAGCGCCGCAGACGGCAGCCTGGTGGAGCACCGCTTTAACGCCAAATTTGCCTGCCCGCAGTGCAGCTACAGCATCAGCGAGCTAGAGCCGCGTTTGTTTTCATTCAACTCGCCCGTGGGCGCCTGCACCGCGTGCGACGGGCTGGGGCAGCAAGATATTTTTGATGTAGCGCGGGTCGTGGCCTTCCCCTCGCTCAGCCTGGCCAGCGGCGCCATAAAAGGCTGGGACAGACGCAACGGTTATTACTTTGCAATGCTGGAGAGCTTGGCCAAGCATTACAAATTTGATGTCGAAGCGCCTTTTGAAGACCTGCCCGCGCAGGTGCAAGACGCGGTGCTGCATGGCTCGGGCGAGGAAGAGATCAAGTTCAGCTATGTGATCGAGTCGGGCAATTCGCAAGGCCGCAAGGTCACTAAAAAGCACCCGTTTGAAGGCGTGCTGCCCAATTTGCAGCGGCGCTACCGCGAGACCGAATCGAGCCTGGTGCGCGAAGACCTGGCCCGCTTGCGCAGCACGCATCCGTGCAGCGAATGCAATGGCACACGTTTGCGCGCCGAGGCGCGTAATGTGAAGGTGGGCGAAGGCAGCCAAGCGCGCGCGATTTTTGAAATCAGCCAAAGCACTTTGCTAGAAGCGCAAAGCTATTTTGAGAGCCTGCAACTGCGCGGCTCCAAAGGCGAGATTGCCGCCAAGGTAGTGCGTGAAATCGGTCTCCGCCTGAAGTTTTTGAACGATGTGGGCCTGAGTTACTTAAGCCTCTCGCGCAGCGCCGAGACGCTGAGCGGCGGCGAGTCGCAACGCATACGGCTGGCCAGCCAGATCGGCTCGGGCCTGACCGGCGTGATGTATGTGCTGGACGAGCCCAGCATCGGCCTGCACCAGCGCGACAACGACCGCCTGATCAGCACCTTGCGGCATCTGCGCGACATCGGCAACAGCGTGCTAGTGGTGGAGCACGACGAAGACATGATGCGCGCCGCCGACTATGTGATCGACATGGGCCCGGGCGCGGGTTTACACGGCGGGCAAGTGACAGCGCAAGGCAGCTTTGCGCAAGTGCGCGACAACCCTAACTCGCTGACCGGAAAATACCTGTCGGGCGCGCTGCAAATTGCCGTACCCGCGCAGCGGCGCGCGTGGTTGCCCACGGTAGAGAGCGTCGCCTACCAAGCCAAAAACCCTTCGCGTTTTGCGCCCAGCCCTGCGGCGGAGCGGCGCGCCGAGCGCGAAGCGCGCCACCGCGCCACCTTGGGCGAATGGCAATCGCTGCGCGTACTGGGCGCGCGTGGCAATAATTTGCAAAACGTGAGCGTGGCCTTTCCAGTGGGCTTGTTGACCTGCGTGACCGGCGTATCGGGCTCGGGCAAATCCACGCTGGTAAACGACACTTTGTATGCCGCTGCCGCGCGCACCATCCACCGCGCGCACGAAGAACCGGCCCCGCACGACAGCATCGAAGGCATCGAGTATTTCGACAAGGTTATCAACGTAGACCAGTCGCCCATTGGCCGCACGCCACGCAGCAACCCGGCCACTTACACCGGCTTGTTCACCCCCATCCGCGAGCTGATGGCCGAAGTGCCCATGGCGCGCGAGCGCGGCTACGGCGCAGGACGCTTTAGCTTTAACGTGCCCGCAGGCAGCGGCGGCGGGCGCTGCGAAGCCTGTCAGGGCGACGGTATGGTGAAAGTGGAAATGCACTTTTTGCCCGACGTATACGTGCCCTGCGACGTATGCGCCGGCCAGCGCTACAACCGCGAGACGCTGGAAGTGCTGTACAAGAGCAAAAACATCGCCCACATCCTGGACCTGACGGTCGAAGCAGCGCTGGACTTTTTTCAGGCCGTGCCGACGTTGGCGCGTAAGCTGCAAACCCTGATGGACGTGGGCCTGAGCTACATCCGCCTGGGCCAATCGGCCACCACGCTTTCGGGTGGCGAAGCCCAGCGGGTGAAGCTGGCGCTCGAACTGTCCAAACGCGACACCGGGCGCACGCTTTACATCCTGGACGAGCCGACCACCGGCTTGCACTTTGCCGACATTGCGCTTTTGCTCAAAGTGTTGCACCAGTTGCGCGATGCGGGGAACACGATTGTGGTGATCGAGCACAACCTGGACGTCATCAAAACCGCCGATTGGGTGATTGATATGGGGCCGGAAGGGGGGTCCGGTGGCGGCACCCTGGTGGCTGCGGGGACGCCGGAGGATATTGCGGGTACTCCTGGGAGTTTTACGGGTACGTATCTGCAACGGGTGTTGGCGCGGCGCAACTAAGGCTTTTGGCTTGCTGCTGGCTTTTTTGCTTGCTGCTGGGCTTGCGCCTGCCGCGGGCCTTACTTTTCTTTGCTTCGCCAAAGAAAAGATAAGCAAAAGAAAGGCTAGTTTTTAAGGCATGTTTCGGCCTGTTGGCCGAGTTACTTTCTTTTGCTTCGCCAAAAGAAAGCTAACCAAAGAAAAGGCGAGCCAAAGGCCGTGCCCCTTCGGGGTACCTTGCGCTACTCGCGCCGCCCGGGGTCGGGCGCAAACTCGCTTCGCTCAGACAAGCGCCCGCCCTGATCTGGTCGCCGCTGCGTTGCTCAGCACGGCCTATGGCCTGGGGAGTCCGCGTGTGCTCGTTCGCTGCGCTCACCTTGCACACGCTTGCAGTCACGCTGCGCGCGGCGCGCGCGCTGCTGCCGCAGCCGCACCAAAGTCAATGCGCGTTGACTACGACTGCGACGTTCACCAATCTGCGCAAACAAACCCACACCGCAACCTGCCGCACCAACACCCCTATCCAGCCCAAAAAAACCAAATTGGGTATTCCAGCTCCCCTTCACCCCGGCGGGGGTGAAGGGGCGGGGGGGGAAGCGGGGGGGTGGTAAACGGGGCCAAAAAGCAAAAATCTTGCTTGAAACCAAAAATAATTAATTTATCATTACGTTTTTGATATTTCTTACAATATCATATATATTTCAGCAAAAATTTGAAGGAAATGTAATATGCACAAACGTCAATTTTTTCTAGCCGTATTCATGGCCATGTTCTTAGGGCCGGTTTTTGCAGGTGCACTGGCAGCGCCCAAAGGGAAAGTGGTGCTGACCATCTCCGGGAAAATCGGCGAGAGCAACAGCCCCCAAGGCGCGCAGTTTGACATGGCCATGATCGAAAAACTACCCCAGCAAAAATTCACTACGCTGACGCCTTGGGAAAAGGAACCAGTCCAATTTACCGGCCCGCTCTTACGCGATGTGCTTGCCGCCGTCAAAGCCCAAGGGAGCGTGATCAAGGCGATGGCGCTCAATGATTACCAAAGCAGCATCCCGGTGGAAGACGCCATGAAGTTCGACATGGTGATGGCGACCAAAATGAATGGCAAACCCATCCCCGTCAAAACCAAAGGGCCGCTGTTTATTGTTTATCCTTT